>JAJXBQ010000043.1:0-17995 GCA_021640525.1 Segatella copri | reverse complement strand
CTTGGTGAACAGCAATGCAAGACTTATAGAGCAACGAATGGTTGCAACGACATAAAATCCATATCGGCGGAGCGATGAAAATTCGTTCCGCCACTTTCTTTCATGAGCCGAGGAGCGGAAAAGAAAGTGGCAAAGAAACCGTCTTTCCCTTATCTGCGATGCTTGCAAAGAACAAAGGACAGCCCCCAATCAAAAGGACTGTCCTATTTTATAAAACCTTATTCTATGGAGTAAACAAGAGCAGATACTCCATTTTTCTTCTTCGCTCAATGGAAGGCACTATCTTTCCATTCCACCTTTTGAAGTCCACATAGTCACGATAGATGTTTCTGTTGCCACTTCGCATCTTGGCATACATCCGGCTTTTCATCACCTTTCCACACCCCACATTGTAGGCAAGTGCAGCCAAGAGCAGCGAGTCACGACCGAAGTCACGAAACATGGCGCAGAGCTTTCTGAGGTCAGAGCGCAGCAATGCATCGGCTTGCCGTTCCGTCATTCTTGGAGAAAACCGCTCGCCAGGCAACAGCTTGTGCCCATATCCGACATAAGGATGATGCTTCGGTCCGTGCAGACCCTCGTACTTCTTGATGCAGGCGACAGCCAACTCAAAACGTGACACATGACGAACTCGCTTTATCGCCCCTTGCGTCTGGGCAGACAAGCTGCCCGACACAAGAAGCAAGGCTAACAATATCATCAACCTCATACGCTACCGAGTTTGTTGGCACTTATCGCAAACTCTTCCTCCTCATCATCAGTATCGTTGAAGTTGAACTCCATTTCGTATGACTTGCCGAAGTTGTCCTCCACCACCACGGTCAGCGTCTGTGTCTCCGTGCTTGCCGAGGTATAGTAAAGACGGAACTTCTCGTTCTCCAACAGATAGCGGTCGTTAGGCTGGAACACCGTTCCGTTCTCCATTCTCAGCGAACCTTTTCCGTCATGCTGAAAATAGCGGATGGTGTAAATGGTGCCGTCAAACTTACCCTCCGCCTTCAACTCGCAGCGGATTTCAACGGTCTGTCCACGCACAATGTCCTTTGGCACAGGCATCGTCTCCACCTCGAATGGATACGACTGCTGAATGTCCAGCTCATCGCTGCACGATGAAAGGATTACCGACAAGGCACACACGAAAAGGAATGCCAACATGCTCACTGATTTCTTGATTTTATTGTTCTTCTTCATTGTCTTGATGTTTTTGAATGATTGTTACTTTCTTGTCTTATGGCTCATCAGGTACTCGTTCAAGTCCTTGTAACCTGTGTATAGATGCGAATGGTCAATGACCTTATCGCCATATCGCTTTTGCAATTCTACACAGGCATTCTCGCCAGCTTCGTCATTGTCCAAGTGACAATACACTTGTGCATAGCCATCTAAAAGATGATGCACCTTTTGCATATTAGCCACAGAGTTGAGGACAATATGATCCTCACCACGACCAATACCGAGCATGACGGCAGAGAGGAAATCCATAAAACCCTCGTACAGATGGCAGACGTTGCTGTTCCTGCCAATGAGAGTGATATCCTTTGGCGACACGCAACCTTTGAAGAAGCGGTTGCGTATCTCGTAGCCATCGCTGTTGTTCTTGAAACCGACAGCAAAGAACTGTTTGCCATTGTATCGGTATTCCACCTGACTGCAGAAACGGCTCGCCACGTCAGCCGATATGCCACGCTCACGCAAGTATTGCCGAAGTGCAGGATGGCTCAAAGGCTTTTCCACAATATCACTAAAGGGATTGCCTTTCGCCTTCACAGCCTTTTCCGCTATCCTTTGATAATGCGGAAACGATGTCGGGAAACTGCCACCAAGCGTTTCAGATATGAACTTGGCTTGTGCCACAAACTCATTGCTGTTGATGAACTCCCCTGCGAGGTTGAAGATGTCACCACCTCTGGCGATGCCATAGTCATACCAGACATTCTTGTCCGTTGATACCCGAAGCGAAGGATTGCGGTCATTGCGGTATGGCGCATGATACCAAAGTCCCGAAGCCTTGTGCTTGACAGGCTCAATGCTGAGAATATAGAGAAAGTCCACGATAGGCACTTGTTTGATTTCATTGATGTCCATAGGTTCACTATTTTAGTTGATGATGAACTTCATGCCGATGCCAAACTGCGTGTGGAAATGTCCCGTGCTGTTGCCCCAAACAAGCCTTTCCTTAACGGAAGCGGTCAAAGCTATAGCATCCGACAGGTATATTTCCGTTTCCAATGCCACGGCACTGCCATAGATAAACGCTCCCTTGTTCTGCAAGGTCGCTCCGTCCGACATGGTTCTCTTGCCCCAGTTTACGGACTCATAGCCAGCCAGTGCCATACCTCCGATATAGAACAGCACTGTCTTGCTGTTGTCGGAAAGGAAGTTGTAGGAATAACCGAACTCGCCCGTCATTTGTGCTATTGGAACGGAAGTTTCACGGTAAGGCTGATGTACTTGCAGATATTCCGCCCCATACGTCCACTTGTCACCACCCTTGGTATAGCTCGAAAGTCCGAGACCTGCATAATAGCCAGCCTTGCAGGACTTCTTGCCGTTATATACTCCGTCAGCCATGCCGACCTTCACCTCAATGCCTTTCATCTGAGGAAGACATCTTTGGGCGAATGCCTGCCCTGCGGTGAGGACAAGCATCGCCACGATTGCAATGTTTCTTCTTTTCATCCGTTACTTCACGCTAAGTTCGTTGATTGTCAAAGCTCGCACCAAGTCGCTGTTCTCCACGACAAACGACTGATGGCGACCGCCTTCCTTCTCGTTCATCTCCACGACAAGCTCCTTGTCGTCGGGAATGGTAAACTTCGGCAAGCAGAACACCGTCTGCTCCGTTTTCTTGCCAGCCACACGCACCACATAGTTGTAGGCACGGACAGGAAGAAGCACCTGCTCCTGAATGGCGGTTCGTTTCGCCACCTTCTTGTCCACCACCTTGAACGTGATATAGTCCACGTCAAACGGCACGTTGCTCTGGTTCTTGATTTCTGTGTGGAAATACAGCAAGTCGCTGTGTACATAGATGCCCTTCAAAAGGTACTGGATTCCGAAACGCTTGCTGCCGATGTGCTTCACCTTGCGCTTGTTCTCCTTATGGATTGACTTCATGATGAGGTGTACCAACATGGGACTTTCCTTGCCCAACTCCTTGAGATAAATCTCCTGCGCATTGTTCGGACGGTTCACCGCCTCACCGTCATGGATGAAGTCCGCCATCTCGATATTGAGCATAAGCGGTTCCTTGGCATACTTCACATTGAAGGTGTAGAATGAGCCATCCTCCGTGATGACGCTCATATTGGTCTCTTTCTTGAAGTTCTTCACGGCTGCTTTTACACGGATAACATTCTCCGCACCGTCCGCCTTGCCAGCTATCAAATCCTCTGATCCCAAGTCAACGTACTTGACAGAGGCAGGAAAGAGAATATGAACCGTCTTGTCATAAGTCACTTCCAAACCATGAGGTGGAATCATACGGTCGAAGGTCAGCTTCTTGGTCAAGCCGTGATAGAGGTTGCTGTTCTCTTCCTTCTGCGGATACACCTCCTTGGTCAAGGTCAGTTTCTCTTCCTGGTCGGAAGAAACATTGCTTACTTGCTCAGTCTTTACAGACTTCTGCGTTTTTTTCTTGCCTGTCTTCTGCGCTGATGCAGTGCAGGCTACGCCCAGCATAAGGGCGAACATGATTGTTGTCTTCTTCATTTTAGTTTACTTTTAATTAAACTTTTGGATTAAGTGGTATAAATGTTGTTGCCTTTCGATTAATCTTCCTCTTGGTAGAGCATGACCCTGTAGCCAGCCTTCAGGTATATCTTGACGGTACGCATCTTCTTGGAGATATACTGCGACACGCCTTGTATGACACCTTTTCCCAAGTCGGAGGCAAGCTGTGCCCCGGCATTGGAGGAAATGTTGATGCTGCTGTTCAGCGAGCTTCCCATGTTGGCACCGACTTCCTTGGCTGCGTCAACCTCCATCGACTTCGGAATGAAGATGCCCTCCTGACCGTCATTGTCATAAACGGCAAGCTCAATCGGGATAATCATGCCGTTGTACTCAATGGACTTCAAGGCTATGGAAAGCCTTTCGCCTTGCAATCGTGCCACTCCGACAATGACAGAATTTCGTGGTATCTCCCTATTGCCGACACGCATGGCTTCCAGCAGTCTCAACCTTACTGCCTGTCCGTCCGTTATGGTCTGGTTGCCGTGGATGCAGGCAGAAATCGTGTTTTTGTCGGAAACACCACCTCTTCCGATGGCGGTATTGAACCTTGCCGAAGCCTTTTCCGAGTAAGAGGCGACAAACTCCCCGTTACTCATGGGGCTGGTCAAAGACGAGACCACACGCCTTTGCACTTGCCTTACAGGGGATACCTTGGCTTTCTTACCCTTGGTGACAGCTTCCTTGTTTTCCTCTGTTGCTGTTTCAGCTGATGAAGGACTTGCCGCATTGGCATTTCCACCAGGCATGTACTTTGCCGCAAGTTGATAGGACTTCTCCATAAGGGCAACTTGCTCGTCCATATTGGAACGCTTGTTTTCCTGCTGCATCATGCTTGCCTCCAGCTCATCAAGACGTTTCCTCAACTCAGCATCTTCGCTGCTTCCCCCTTGCTGTGGCTGTTCATAGAAACCGCCCAAGGTTGTGTTCAAGGTTTGGTAAGCCTCGGCAGATGAGCGGATGGCATCCGCCTCCTGTCTTTCCGTTTTTGTTGGCTGCTGCCCAGACTGCATCAGGTCAAAGTCCTTTTCTTGCCGTGTAGCAGTCGAATCAGTGCCTGGCATGTATTCTCCAAGGGTGTTCATTGCTCTGCTTTTTTCCTTTTGCTTATTGGCAAGATCCTCCTTGGAGTATGCCTTGCGCTTGTCTGCCTCCACATCTGTCTTCTCCGCATCGGGCATTTCCATGTTGAATCCCTTGCTGCCTTTCTCACCCTCTGATGCAGACGGCTTGAAGATAAGCCATAGCACCAGACCGCAGACGAGGAACATGCACGGTATGGCAATCATCTTGTTACGCTTGATACGCTGCTCTTCGGTCAAAGGCTTCTTTTCCTTTGGAGCCTTATCCGGCTCCACCTTGTCATTCTTCTCCTTCTCCATGTATCAATTCATTTTGGTTGGTCACTTGCTGCCCCTTGTCGGTAGGCAACTTTACACTCTCAATATGCTCAACCTCTATATTTGAGGTCTTGCCGTTTCCGAAGTTGATGATGGCTGAACCTATCATGTAAAGGCTACAGAGGGCAAACAAGCCGAACATGACGAGCACGACTTTCAGTCTCACCCTTGGCGGAAGGGAATCCAGCCTGTCACGCAGTCTTCCCTTCATACCATTCACCTTTTCTTGGATTGTCTTAATCGGATTTTCCATTCTTGCTATTTTTATCGTTCTACTGTACTGATGTCCCTGTTCTCCACAATGGTGAAACCTTCAATGGTAAAACCATTCGGGTTATCATCGGAGCGTGTGGCGTTCACCAACCTGCATACGGTGACAAGACTTCTCTCCGTCACATTGCTCTCTCGGAGTATCACCTGCCGTGCGTAGGTCTTGGCTTGATAAGGGTAGTTATCAAAGTTACAGACCACGCTGTCCACTTGCAGCGACTGGTTGATGTTTCCCGCAATAAGTCGGTTATAAAAACCTTTCTCCGCAAAGTCCTGGTAATAGTTGTATGCGCTCTTGTCCGCCAGCAGCAAGGCTCGTTTCACATTGTGCTCGATGGCGCTCTTCTCCGGTGATAGCGTGAAGAACAGCTCATGAAAGCGTCTCACGTGTTCCCTTGCCTCGGCAGGTCTGTTCTGTGAGAGGTCTTGCGAGAGGGCGAGCATCAGCGACTTGCCTCCGTCAAGGACGTATATCTTCTCGCGTTGCTTCTCCGCAAATCGGAATGCGAACACCACCGAGCATATTGCGACAACAGCGCAACCGATGACGAGGACGATGCAGAACAGGCGTATCTGTCTGAACGAGGTCTCGATATTCTTCAATGACTTGAATTCCATTTTTCTTTTCGTTGTATTGTTCATGAATGACTATATTTTCTTAAATCCGCTCTTGATGAGCCTTCCGGCACGTCCTGCCACATTTCCAGCCGTTGCTCCTGCGATGCTTCCGCCCAGTGAGCCTGCCGTGTTCACATTCCGGTTGTAGTTGCCGATGCCGCCACCTGCCTGTATGATCCATCCCGCAACGGTCGGTATGGTGAAGTAACCGATGATTCCGATGATGAGGAAAACGATGTAAACACCGTTGCTTGCCTCAATGGAAAAATTCGGGTCGTTCTGCAATGCCTCGATGTCGTTTTGCAGCATCAGCACCTGTATCTTGGCAAGGATGGTACTGAACAAGTCCGAAACGGGTAGCCAGAGATAAATCTGTATGTACCTGCAGAACCATTGCGTCAGCGTGGACTGGAATCCGTCCCATACCGATATGGCGAAACAAAGCGGTCCGAGGATGGACAGGACGATGAGGAAGAATGTCCTCAGCACGTCTATGACCAGTGCAGCGGCTTGAAATAGCAGCTCCAGCAGTTCACGGAAGAAATCACGGATGCTCTTTTTCATGCTGTACATGCCACGCTCCACATACATTCCTGCCATTGTCACCACGTCGCCGGGTGACCAGCCGAGTTCGTCAAGCTGCTTGTCAAACTCCTCGTTGCTCACAAGGTATGCGGTTTCCGGATTGCGTTTCATCGCCTCATACTCCAGTTTGTCTTTCTGCGCCCGGTACTCGTTCATGTCGAAGGTCTGTGTCTCCAACATGGAATGTGTACCTTGCACGATGGGACTCATCACGCTGTTGAGCGTACCGAGCACGATGGTCGGGAAGAACATGATGGCAAGTCCGATGGCAAACGGACGGAGCAGCGGAAATACGTCTATCGGCTCTGCCCTTGACAGTGACTGCCAAACCCTCAGGGCGACATAGAACAGCGCCCCAAGTCCTGCAAGTCCCTTGGCAATGTCCGTCATGTCGGAACACAGCGGCATCATCTCGTCATACAGGGAACGCAGTATCTGGTGAAGATTCTCGAAATCCATAGGCTACCAGTATTTCTCGTTCGACTTGCCGTAGAGTCCCATGATGCGGTCAAGGTCGTTTTTCTTCTTGGCACGCAGATAACTCACGGAAATGTTCTTGTTGGTATAATAGCTCACGAGATTGCGATAACGCTTCATCTTCGAGTAGCAGCGTTCCACCACGTCCATTCGCTCCTTGTCCGTCATGGAAAGGGTCGTGATGTTCACCACGTTCTTCAACTCAGTCAGCACATCGTTGCTTTCCTCCAGCAGTTTGGTGTAGCCGAAGCCGATGGCGGAGAGTTCCTCCACGGAGAAATTGTCATCGTGCATCATCTTCTGGTAGTTGTTGATGTAGATGTCCGTGATGTCACCAACCATGAGAATGGTCTGCTGCACCTTGCGTGCATCTTTGACGAGGTTGTTCACCGACTTCAGTGCATCGTAGTACTTCTTGCCCTGCTCGTAAATCTTCACGGTCTCTTTGAAGTTGTTGATCATGTTCTGAGCCGTCGAAGACGTGTGGACGATGTTGTTGGACGAGTTGATGATACTTTGCGCAATGTTGGTAGGATCTATGACAGACCACTGTGCGCTTGCCTTTCCCACCATCAGCAGGAACAGGCAGATTGTCATGATTACTTTTGTTCTCATTTTACTTTTGGATTAAGTGGATAATAAATTTACTTGTTCTCTTGTTTGTCCTCTGCAAGCTGCCGGATGGCGGCTTCCATGTCACCACCGAGTTTCTCCGCCAATGCCCTCACCTCCAGTTTCTCACTTTCCTCAGTCGTATAGGCGAGATATTCCTGCGTGGACACCTCTGTGGCATATACTGCCGACTGCGTTCCTCCGAGTCCTATCCATACTTCCTTGTAGAGACGTGACGGGTCGTTGGACTGGTTGATGGAGAGAATCTGCGACTTCTCCTTTTCCGTCAATCCGAGCAATGACTGTATCTGCTCGAACTTGTTCATGAACTTCCTCTGGTCAAGGAGTATCTTGCAGTCTGAGTTGTTGATGATGCTGTCCTTCACGATAGCGGAGGATATGATGTCCTCGACTTCCTGCGTCACGACAACCGCCTCACCGAAGAACTTTCTGACCGTCTTATAGAGATACTTGATATAGGACGCCATGTTTGCCGAAGCTATCGCTTTCCATGCCTCCTCTATCACTATCATCTTGCGGATGCCTTTCAGGCGGCGCATCTTGTTGATGAACAGCTCCATGATGATGATGGTCGTGACTGGGAACAAAATGGGGTGATGTAGGCTAAGCACCCAGCGCCTTGCCATATTACTATGGTAGGTTTCCAAATGCTCGCCCCCGAACCGGACTTACACATTTCGGCGTATCCGGCTCTCCATTAATTCTATCAGTCTATACTACCGTAATGGACTTTCTTATGGCAGCTACGACATAAAGCTATCGTCTTACGTTTGCGTGCAATCATGTGGCGTTCCCAATCTTCCTTTCCTTGAAGGTCTTTGAGTTTTCTCACATGGTGCATATCAAGTTTTACGTTTTCCTTTCCACACAATTCACAACGGTTTGCCTTTAATCTGTCGATAAGACTTGTTCCGTGGTAAAAGTATTGAACAGGTAATCTGTCATAGCAATCTCCATATTCTTGTTTCTTACGCTTGAACCCATCGTGGTAAAACTGCCTCTTTAAGGTTTGTCCTTTTCTGTTCTTATAGCTTACTGTGAACACTCCGTCTTTCTTGTATTTCTTGCAGATTTGCACTACAGAACTTCTATACTTGGACGCATAGGTTTTGTACATGCTATACTCCATGATATACTTGAATGTATGAAGCGAATGACAATTGTTTGCTATTGAATAGAAGTTATAGATACCTCTTATTTCAGCATTGTATCTTTCCAAGATTTCCAAGTCATCACTGTTGATGAGATATGGTCGGTGCTTAGGCTTGTAAAACTCCTTTCCATTGTGCATCTTTATCTCCAATGCACCATAGTCAAGGAGTTTCTTTCTAATCACTTGCGTCGGCATCTTCAAGTACACCTTATTATTAAAGGGTCTTGTCAATCTGCCAGCCTTGTTTCTCTTGGTCAATACAGATTTGCGGATATAGATTTCATAGCCGAGGAACTTTGCAGACTTTCTTCCATGTGTAATGAGTGTCTTCTCATCTGAAAGTTCAAGCGAAAGCTTCTCGGCAAGGAACTTTTTGATGTCCTGCTTGATGGCTTCCGCCTCTTTCTTTGTTCCAATGACAGCACACAGAAAATCATCTGCATACCGTACATATTTTAGGCGTCTGAAATTTGCATCCATATCCACACCACAAGGAATTTTTGCTCTTTCCTTATCAAAGTGTTTTATTTCTTTGACTATGGATTTGCGCTCTTCCCTGTCTGTTACCGCTTTGAGTTTCAACACTGCACGACTTTTGCCGTACTCAAATTTCACCCTTTCGGGATTGTCTGCTCTTTCCTTGCCCTTGTTGAATTTTTGGATGTATTCACGCATATAAGTGTCAAGTTGGTCAAGGTAGATGTTTGCCAATATCGGGCTGATTATTCCACCTTGTGGCGTGCCACTATATGTTTTGTTGAATACCCAATTTTCAATAAATCCCGCATTGAGGAACTTGCGTATCAATCGAAGAAAACGCTCATCGTCAATTCGCTTCCTTAAAATGTCTATCAATGTGTTATGATTGATATTGTCAAAGAAGCCTTTGATGTCCCCTTCTATGAACCAACGTGTCCCATTGAATGACTTTTGAATTTGTTGCAAGGCTGTATGACAACTTCGCTTGGGTCTAAAACCATGGGAATTGTTGTCAAAGCTACCTTCATATATCGCTTCCAAAATCATTCTGACAACTTCTTGAAGAAGTTTGTCGTTGAATGTGGGTATGCCAAGAGGTCGTTTCTTCCCATTCTTCTTGGGAATATAAACTCTCCTTGACGGTATGGGCTGATATGACTCGTCTTTCAACGAAATTATCAGTTTTTCAATGCGTGATATACTCATGTGGTCAATGGTGGCGTTGTCTGCCCCCTTGGTCATGTTACCCTCCTTTGCATAAATGCGCTGATAGGCAGCATAGTACATCTGTTCATTGAAGAGCAGGCGGTAAAGCCGCTCAAATTTATAGTTCGGTTGTCGGCTGTGTATAGACAGACTGTTTAATACTCTTTCTGAATTTCTCATAATGTCTCACACATTTTTCATTAATTGTATTAAAAGAATTAACTGCCTCCCTTTGCCATGTGCAGGTCATTATCCTGCTCGGACTACTACGGAGGCTCCGTTGCCTTGTCAGATATTCAGAGGTCTGCACCTCATAGCCTTACAAGTGGCTTTCCGATTTAGGCAATCCCCGTTTGCTTGCATAATAACTCTTGCCTGATAGACAGGAGGATATGACTTTCGTCCTTTTCTGCTTATTGCAGATGCGTCGTGACAAGTACATGCTCTATTCTCCTCAAAGACTGGAAAATGAGTGTCACGATACAACGAGTTTAGCTATCTTACGTTGCAGGTACGCGCAGATACCGCTTGGACTATCATTCAATCAGTATAGATTTTATCCTTTGTCTATCTTTTCATCCCACCATTCAGTCGCAATCTGATAGCTGATTGACTTATGGATTTCCTACATGCTACACTCCCCATCGTCTTTCGTTGAATGGATAAGTAGGCGGATGATAGGTCTTTTCAATGTACACTTGCCTAATTCCTTGCTAATGGAATAGTTATTTATGCAGCCTTGACGGGCGCACCCTTGATGGAATCTATCTCGAAAACGATGAACCGCTTGTGTAGCAGGTCAAGTTCCTTATCTGAGTTAAGCAGATAGTCATACTCACCACCTTTGTAGTAAGGCTCCAGCACGTTGAGAAATCCGTCTATATCAAAATCTTTCTCACGGACTTTCTTTTCTTCCAGCACCTTGCGGTATTCCGTTTCCACAAAATCATAGAAGGTATTGAAGCATGGAACGATGTCGCTTTCCTCTTTCAGATTACCGATGTAGAGTGACACGGCATTCGACAATGCGACCTCTTCCGCTCGTGTGGCAGGCTCGTTGTCCTTCTTCCAAAGAGTCAGGAGCAATGTCTTGATGCTCTCTCGCTTCTCGATGTCAAAGACCTTATCCTCGGTGAAAAAGGGATTGAATGAGATGGGACTCTCATCCGTATAGGTATAGTAGATACCGTCCTTTCCGCCTGTCTTTCTGTTGATCATCTCGCAGAGTCCCTGGTAGGAGTTTCCCGTATCGACCAAGACCACATGCGTGCCTTGCTCGTAATACTGTCTGACGAGGTGGTTCATGAAGAAGGACTTCCCGCTTCCCGAGGGTCCGAGCACGAACTTGTTGCGGTTGGTTGTCACGCCTTTTCTCATCGGCAAGTCAGAGATGTCAATGTGCAGCGGCTTGCCACTGATGCGGTCTGCCATCTTGATTCCGAACGGCGAGGGAGAATCCATATAGTTGGTTTCCTCCGTGAAGAGGCACACTGACTGCTCGATGAAGGTATGGAAACTTTCCTCTGACGGGAAATCACCCTCGTTGCCGGGTATCGCTGCCCAGAAAAGTGTCGGACAATCCACCGTATTGTGACGTGGCACACATTCCATGCTTGCCAACTGACTGCCTATGTCATTGCGAAGATGCTTCAACTCTTCCATATCTTCGCCCCATGCCATAACATTGAAATGGGCACGGACAGACTGCAAGCCTTGTGAGTGAGCCTCGTTCAGATACTCGTCAATCCATTCCTTGTTGATGGCGTTCTGTCGGCTGTACCTTGACAGCGAGTGCATGTTACGGGCGGTTTTCTCGAACTTCTGCAAGGTCTCGTCACTGTTGTTGATGAAGACATACTGGTTATAGATATGGTTGCAGGACAACAGCAAGCCAACTGGAGCGGCAAAGGAAAGTCGGCAGTCACTTCGGTCAGTTGACAATCGCTCAAAGCGGTTGTCCGTAGATACTTCCGTTGGCAGGTCTTCCGTTTGCGACAAGGTATGCAGACAAAGATGTTTGTTCCCGATACGCATACCACTTGCAGACAATTCCATGTCCTCCAAACATTGCATGTTCTCCGTGGAGAGCGAGAGGTACTTACCTACAAGTCCCGTTGTCCGTTCCGTGCCTGTGATTTCCTCATCCGTCAGTCTGCGTAAGGAGATATAGCCGGAGTCGTTGATGATTCTTGCGAACTGCTCCACGGCATCGAGGAATCTTGCTACCGTTTCCTTGTCCTTGATTTCCTTGGGGATGATATGCCCACGGCACAAGGTGGAAAAATTGCTCTGGTGTGCCATGCGCTCCTTGGAGGTCTTGGTAAGGAACAGGTAACACTGGTGATGCAGGTAAGGACGCTCATTGAAGTGTCTCTCGTAGCTTCTTGACAGAAAGCTCATGTCGCTATTCTGCAAGTCCGGCGCATAGTTCTCTTTCACGAACCAGTCCTGCTTGTGGACAATGCTGTAGTCGGGCAGCACCTTGATAGCCTTGCACCATGCAGCATGTACCGACTCATACTCCTGCGATGTAACCGTGAAGATTTCGGGGAGTGTCACCTCGTAGGCGACCGTGATGTCGCCATCCTTGGAGATAATGCAGCCTTGCTCCACGGCAAGCAACGGGAACTTGATTTCAAGGGTGCTTGATTTTCTGATATTTCTCATTCTTCTTTCTTTTTATGTTTGAACATTCGGTTTGTTTTCCTTCGGTTGAGGATATAGCGTGGATGGCTCTTGGCGGCAAGGAGCTTCATCAGTCCATGCTCACCGTACTTGTTGTTCAGATGGAATGTTCCCCATACAAGCAATGATCCGAGCGTGAGACCCAAGCCGATGCAGACCAATTGATCCGCACCAGCCATATAGAGGACGACCACAAGGAAGAAGACGGCAAGCAGTCCACCTGCGAAGATGAAGAGGTACTGTGCCTTCAGTCCCTTGAACTCAACCGAATGACCGATGCCCTTGTTGATTGGGTAGTCAGCCATAAGTCTTATACCTTATTATATTATAGGAAGAATGAGCGGAGGATGGTTGCGCTCACGATGAGGAAGATGCAGGCTCCGAACCAGCTTGCGGCAGTCTTGCTCGTGTCGGGGTCGCCAGATGAGAACTTGCCATACACCTTGATGCCTCCGATGAGACCCACCACGGCACCGATGGCGTAGATGAGCTTCGTGCCTGGGTCGAAGTAGGAGGTCACCATACTTGTTGCTTCGTTGATACCTGCAAGTCCGTTGCCTTGCGCGAATGTCTGGGATACGGCTGCGAAAATCATCGCAGCGAGAAGAATGATTCTGTTTTTCTTGTTCATAAATCTTTTTTGTCTGTGCCTTGGGGATTGGATAGTCCCGGCTGGCGGTTGATACTTTTGTTTACTTATGCGGCATGATGCCGACTTGTGGATTCAGTGGCGAGCTGAGATTTTAGCCGTAGTCTTTCTTTTTCATTGTCTTGTACTTTTTTATGTTACACAAAATCGAGGATATTGAAGTCCTCATAATTGTCAGGCAACCGGGAACTGATGTTTTCCTCCACCGTATCTTTTTCATTCATCGCTTGGACGGCAATGTTTATGGATGCCTCTATCTGCATAAACAGTTTCTCGTCATTGATCATCCGTGCGAACAGTTCCGTTCCATCCAAATCTTTGAACACTTCTCCAGCCTGTACCATTTCTGCCTTGGATGCCTTTGGCTTTTTCACCGTGCGGACAGCAAGGTCTATGTCCTCAAAGGATTTACCCTTGGCTCGTGGAACATCACCCTCGTCCTCGTCAGAATATTCTGTCGGTACATCCTCTATTCGACAATCCTTGAAAGTTTCATCCAAGTCTTCGTCAGGAATCTGAGCAGAGGATTTTGTCTCTTGTTGTGTTTCCTCAAAAGTTACATCTTCCTCTTTCACTGGCTCGGACATATTGCTTTCTGTCTTATCCTCGTCCTTATTTTCTTTCAAGGGAGGCTTATACTGATACTGGCTCTTGGGAACAAACTCATAAGGGTCTATCGGTGGTTTTGTTTCTTCACCTTTTCCCTCTTTCGGCAGACATCGCTCCTTTTCCTCTCTCATAAAGAACCATATTGTCCAAAAGTTGAACAATACCAGCAATATGATAAAAACATTCTCCATAGGCTTACACTTCGATAGGTTATTTACCCACAAAAGTACTAACGCTCGTAGATGTTCGCTGCTTTTCCAAATACATCTCGTCTATCACTGTGCCATATTGCTTGAAGTGTTCCGTCAGAACATGGTCAATGTAGCTTGCTATGGACACGGTTCCATCACTGATGAGAGGTATCATATTCGCAATAATATGATGATAGTCCTTGCGAATATAGGTCATTCTTCCAGAACGAGCAGGAAACTCGGTAGGACGTATGAACTTCTCCGTGTATCTGTTACGGAGTGCATTTCCCTTGTTTCCATTAGTGGACTGCTTGCTTACTGTTGTCGTTGGCTTTTTACCATAATTCTTCTTTGTCTGTTTCATGTCTCTTATTTTTATATGTTAGTGAATGTCTTGATATGCTTGCCGAAAGACTCGGCAATATCCTCTTGATAGTCCTCGAAATGAGATGCCAACACATTGTCGATGTAGCTGGCTATCGTCACCTCGTTCTTGCCGATGACTTGTATCAACTTCATGATGCGGTCATGGAAGTTACTGCGGATGCAGACTTGCTTTCCTTTGCGTGCCGTCATTCCCGACTCTCGCATAAAGGATTCCTCATAGTCACGTTTCACAATGCATTCCTTGTTTACTGCAATATCCTTCGTCTTGTTCTTTCTATTTTGTGGAACTTGTGGAGTTGCTATCGCCACATTCTTTTCTGTAGAGGTAGATTTTTTATCCACTTTTGCGCCATCTGCTTCTTGTGCATCACCTTTGTCTTCCATGTCTTGCGACTCATTGGATGTAGCAGCACTTTTAACAGGCTTTGAAACGCTGTAGTCTTCTTGAACCAAGGACTGTATGACAAGGTCGGCATACTCTTCCTCTGCTTTTGTCTTTTTTGCCATGTTACTTATGTTTTGATGATTGTTAATACTTCGTCCACCAACTTGTCAAGATTACTTCCTCTTACAAGGCTCTTGTCTGCGGGAAACACTGTAGAGCGAAATACCGCTTTTCTCTCATTGGCAGTCTCCTTGCGGAAACGCTTGCTGTCTGGCAAAAATGTCTTCAATACAGAAAGTGCATGCTCTGCGAATACCTTTTCGTAGGTATCATACAGTTCCGTCTTTTCACGACCATCCACCATGTTCCAGACAAGATGAATGCTCTTGACGTTGCCCCTTCCGATGGTGATGAACGCCTCATTGATAGTCTTGGCATATCCGATGGAACTTGTCAATACCACACGGTCTGCTATAATCGGCGTGAAGATATGATTCATCTTGGAAACCAAGCAAATCACATCGTTGTTGTTTGCGGTTCCTGGCAAATCAAAGAAGATGAAGTCCAATGTAGGGTGCTTTGCCTTCATCTTCTCGGCAACCTCCAAGGCATCCTCTGCCTTGCTTTTTGTTACAGGATACGGCTTTTTGTTCAACTTCTTGATTTGCTCATAAGCCATCTTCTTGTAATGTGCGTCCTTGACGGTTGCTTCCGTATCACGGCTACGGATACCGCTGATACTGTACTGAGGGTGGTCGCAATCAATAATTGCCACATTGTAGCCCTTCACATAATGCAGGTAACTTGCCACGAGTACCGTGAGTGTCGTCTTTCCTGCGCCTCCTTTTTGGGTGGAGAATGCCACATACTTTGTCTTTTCCATTTTTTTGCCTATTTGGATTATTATACATTGTTTTGTTGGGTTGGTTGCCGTTCTGAACGTCCACCTCTCCGTTTAAGCGTTTGAACGTATTGTTGTTCACATAAGTGTTCAAATGAATATTCAAATACTTGTTCATCCTATGAATTATTCAAGTGGTTCTGTGCGGTTATTATTGCGTGTCTCTCCGAACATCCAAATGTTCCTCCGCATAGTCTTCCATACAGTAAATTAAGCATCCCAATGAACACCGATTCATCTGAATCACGCTGCAAAATAACAACGAAAAATCCGAAAAACAATGGTTTTCAAATCAAGTGGCAGTCCGTGGCACTGAAGTGTCGTCCGTGGCACTCGAAAACGTTCATTTCCAACACTTTATTGCTGTAATTTTGCACTCGAAAGGCAAAGCGATGGATAGCGAATCCATATCGTTCCGAGAAGAACTAAGGCTTGATGCTCCGCAAAGGACAGAATTTCCCGAACCGTTTCCATTCGGGATGGGGACAGCTTCTTACGAAGGCTAACTTCAATCCATCCTAAGCGGATTTTTATGTCCTCAAAGACATAGCAAGGTATGTTTTGAGTTACTCAAAACCTTTGGAGTTACTCTCCAAAGACCTTGCCCTGCCGGGTTGGTAGCCTCTCCGAAGTCGGGCTCCCCATGTTCCAATCTGACGATAGTTTGTGCAATTCCATTATTGCCGCATGTACCACTTAATCCATTTTAATATGAACACAGAAAGAAAACGAGGGGGACGAATCCCCAAACTGAACTCGAAGTCGCACCATGTGATGCTTCGGTTCGACGATGACGAGTGGATGAAATTCCTCGTCATGTATGAGCAGACTGATGTGAAGGCAAAGGCTGTTTTTGCCAAGGCACGCATCTTCGGCGAGCCGTTCAAGGTGCTGCGCGAGGACAAGACATTGGTGGAATACTACACCAAGCTTTCTTCTTTTCACTCGCAGTATCGAATGATTGGCAACAACTACAACCAGGTTGTCAAGGAACTCCGTTGTCATTTCTCAGAGAAAAAGGCGATGGCTTTGCTCTATAAGCTGGAGAACTGCACCAGGGAACTGGTCTCTCTTACCCGTGAGATTGTTGAACTAACCCGTAAGTTTGAGGAAAGATGGTCGCAAAGATAAGTTTCGGAAGTTCATTGTATGGCGCACTGGCATACAATGGTGAGAAAATTAACAAGGAAGAGGGAAAGCTCTTGGCAACGAACAAGATCTTCGATGATTGTTCGGGAAAGACGAGCATCACCAATGCCTTGCGTGATTTCCAGCGATACCTTTCTCCGCATATCAGAACAGAGAAGCCTGTCGTGCATATCTCCCTGAATCCGCATCCTGATGATGTGCTGACGGATATGGAGATGGAGAACATCGCACGGGAATACTTGGAGCGCATGGGATATGGCAACCAGCCATACATGGTTTACAAGCATGAGGACATTGACCGTCACCACATGCACATCGTGACCATCCGGGTGGATGAGAACGGCAAGTGTTTGGATAGCCGATACAACTACCACAGGAGCAAGGCTATCACCAGTGACTTGGAGGAGAAGTACAATCTCAACAAGGCAGACCGCAAGCAATGCCAGGCAGACAATCCACTCCGTAAGGTGGATGTAAGCCAAGGCTATGTGAAGAAGCAGGTTGCCAATACTGTGAAATCACTCTGCGCCACCTACATGTTCCAGTCCTTAGGCGAATACCGTGCACTTCTTTCCTTATATAATATATCCTTGGAGGAGGTCAGAGGCGAAGTTGGCGGTCGTGAGTATCATGGTTTTGTCTATTCTGCCACGGACGGACAGGGCAACAAAGTTGGAAATCCTTTCAAGGCTTCCAAGATTGATAAGTCTGTCGGTGTGGAGGCAATAGAAAAACGGTTCGCTTATTCTGCCAAGAAGTTCAAGGAGGAAAAGAAACTCTCCGAGATGACCCGTCATAGCGTGGAAGCAGTCTTGAAGCAGACGTACCATAAGGATAAGTTCATAGAACTGCTGAAAGCAAAGGGCATTGATGTTGTTTTCCGCCATACAGCTGACGGCCGTATCTACGGAGCAACATTCATTGACCACCGCACCCAAAGCGTGTTCAATGGTTCAAGGCTTGGAACGAATCTTTCTGCCAATGCC
>JAJXBQ010000042.1:0-17997 GCA_021640525.1 Segatella copri | reverse complement strand
TCTGCGCAAAGGAACTCACCGTCAGAAGCAGACCGCTTGCTAGGGTCAACGCTCTGAGAGGCAATTTAATTTTTACCTGCTTCATCATTTGCTTGATTTTTAAGTTTGCAACTTGCCCTCTCCTTCAAGTTTCTGAAAGCATCATGTACCTAAAAGCGTACCTAAAGAGGCTTGATTTGGTCCAAAAGGTTCACCGCCTCAACCTTCTTTCTGTTCACTATCTCGGCATATACTTGCGTGGTTATGATGTTTTGATGTCCCAACAGTTTGCTGGTGGTATAGAGGTCCACTCCCATCGTGAGCAAGGCGGTGGCAAAGGTATGACGAGATACATGAAAAGTAACTGGCTTGTCAATGCCTGCCTCCCTAGCCCATTGCTTCAATCGATAGTTGACCGAGAAGAACGATGGCAGCTCAAATACCTTGTCATCAGCCCTTGCCTGTCCTCTTGCTGGCATCCACGACAAAGCATTCTCCGACAAGGGTACCGTTACCACATGACGGGTCTTCACCATCAACTTGCTAATATAGTATCCCTCCGTACCTTTTCCGATATCTGCCCATCGCAATGTCCTGACATCACTGATGCGCAAACCACAGAAACAAGCGAAGAGGAAAGCTTGCTTCACGGTTTCATCCTTGCAAGGAGTAGCCATCAACAATCTGATTTCCTCGATGCTGAGATAGCAGCGTCGGCTCTCTCCCTGACCAATCAGCTTTTTCTCTTCTTTCTTCAGTAGTTTGGTGGGATTCTCAGGTATGATACCTTCTCTCACCGCCTCATTCAATGCGGTAACAAACGTATTGTAATAGAGGCGTGCCGTACCCTTCGCCAAGTCTTTCTCATGATGTTCGCCCCGCTTGGGCACATCCGTACCAATGGTCTTGGCATGAGCCAGATACTGTACCAAGCCTTCGCAATACACCTTGTCCAGTTGTGCCATGCGAATATTCTCACCCTTGTATCTTATCAAATGCAAGAGGGCATGCTGGATGTTGACAGCATGACTGCCGCTCTGTCCCTGCTGTCTTTTTTGATCAGCATATAGCAGCATCCAGTCTTTTAAGAGCATATCCTTGGCCACCATCTCTCGCTGATAGTTACCGTGGCTCATACTCCACTCCCTGATTCGCTCACATCGGATGAGCATAGCGGTGCGCAAAGTAGCTTCATTCTTTGCCTTAGCCTCCTTGTCGCTTCCTCTTTTATCATCTACCAGCAACAATCCCTTCAACCGCTCGTAGGTATAGCCTCTACCCTTGCTTCCTGCTTGGTAAGTACGCAGATAGATTGCCTTGTTGCCATTCTTCAAAGGTTTCACCCAAATCTTGATGGGTTCCTTTGCTTTTGTTTTAGTTCTCTTTTTCGCCATAATCTTTACTGTTTCATCTGTGCAAAATTATAAGCAAAATATATCTTCATCAAGTCTTTCAAGTTAAAGTACCTAAAGACGTACCTAAAGAAACAACTTTATTAGTAAATGCAAACGATTGCGCAAATTGTTTACTTGATTTGCATCAATTTTTGAACAAGCTAATGAAATAAATCGTAACTTTGCCAACGAAAAAGAATACAACTTACAATTTAACATAAGATAGTAATCACAAAATACAATGATAATTATGAAGAAGATATACTTTACACTCATCGCTTTACTGGCAAGCATCAATATGTTTGCACAAGGCTGGCCTGCTAACTATAGTGGCGTCATGCTGCAAGGATTCTCATGGGATGCTTACGACTACTCCCAATGGACTGTCTTAGAGAAGCAAGCCGATGATATGAAAGGATTCATCGACCTTGTATGGCTTCCACAAAGCGGTAAATGCATCGAAACTACTCAGGTAATGGGCTATAAGCCATATTATTATTTCAACCAGAATTCCTCATTCGGAACTGAGGCTGAACTCAGAAGTCTGATTGCCAAATTCAAAGCCAACGGCATAGGCGCAATAGCAGATGTTGTGGTCAATCATCGCAATACAGACGGCTGGTATACCTTCCCTGCAGAAACCTACAAGGGAGTGACCTACCAGATGTTGTCTACCGATATCTGCAAGAATGATGATGGTGGAGCTACTGCTACACAGGCAAAAAAAGACGGGGTAAGCCTCAGCAATAACAATGATGAGGGAACCGACTTTGGAGCATGCCGTGATATTGACCATAAGAGCGAGAATGTACAGAAGATTATCAAGGCATATCTGAAATTCCTGAAGGAGGATATAGGATATACCGGTTTCCGCTACGACATGGTAAAAGGTTTCAGCGGTACTCACGTGGCTGACTACAATGATGCTACCGGTGTAGAATTCTCGGTAGGTGAATATTGGGACGGAAACCCATCTATCATCAATTGGATAAACAGCACCAACAAGAAGAGCGCTGCCTTCGACTTCCAGTTCCGTTATAATGTTCTTGACGCAACAGGCATAAAAAACAATAAGGTTGTTTCAGCGCAAAACTGGTCGAAGCTGAAGAGCGATAATAATCTGATGCATGACCCAACATACCGTCAGTATGCCATCACATTCGTAGAGAATCACGACATGCAATACCGTTCTGCAGATGAGCCGCTGGATCCTCTTAAGCGGGATACGCTTGCTGCCAATGCCTATATGCTCGCCATGCCGGGAACTCCTTGCGTGTTCCAGCCACACTGGAGAGCCTACAAAAAAGAAATCAAGAGCATGATTGAAGCCCGCAAACTTGCAGGCATCACCAACATGAGCAATTATACCAACAAGATGGCGCAGACCGCATGCTTTGCCAACGAAACTACCGGCGACAAGGCGAAACTCATCGTGGTTGTAGGAAACAACACCAAGGCATATACTCCAGGTGCCGACTATACACAGATTCTCGAAGGATACCACTACCGTTATTATCTTTCTAAATCTGCAGAAACCGCATGGTGCAATATACCTACAGGCGAATACGAGGCAGGATTCAAGGCTAAGCTTACGGCTGTGAGCCAGAACAGCAATGCCAAACTGGTATACACTACTGACGGCACAGACCCTACAGCCAAGAGCAAGCAGGTGGCTACTGGTAGCACCATCAACATAGATGAGACCTGCACCTTGAAGGTAGGCTTGCTCAGCAACGGAACCGTAACAGGTATCCGTACCTACAATTATACCGTCAAGGCATTCGAGCCATACACCATCACTGTATATGCCAATGCTGACCAGGTAACCAACTGGGGGGCAGCCATGTATTTCTACGCATGGAATTCCAGCGAAACCTTTACAAATGCCTGGCCAGGTACTGCTGTCACAGCAACCAAGACGCTGAACGGTAAGAAGTGGTACTATATGGACTTCAAGATCAAGAGCAAGGATGCTATCGTAAACATCATCTTCAATCAGGGGAAAAACAAGAAGCAGACCGAAGACTTGAAAGCCGTCAACAGCACCAAGTTTTATGAGATTATCACTACACAGAATAATGGCAAATACACCTGCAAGGATGTTACCGCCATCTGGGCACCAACAGGCATCACAGGAACTCCAACCATAAGCAATACCACAACAGACAATGCATGGTATACACTTAGCGGTATGAAATTGGGTAAGAAGCCTGCTGAGAGCGGTGTTTACATCCACCAGGGAAAGAAAGTGATTATCAGATAAGAATACAACAAATAAGTTCAAAGAATAGTTTCAGTTTTTAGTTTAAGTTTTTCAGTTTTAAGTTTTTAAGTTTTTAGGTTTATTAAGGTTTATGTTTTTAGGTTTAGTTTTGTGTGAACAAAATTATTAGTTAGTTGTTTTAGGTTAGGAAAAAGAGGTATACCCAAGATTCATCTTCGGGATATACCTCTTTTCTTATTTTAATTATCTTTCTTATTCTACTTATCTTTCGCGCTGGTCAGCACCCCACATCAGTTTTTCTCTCAGGGTAGAGAAATAACGCTGGTTGCGCTGCTTCACAATCTTGATGCTATGAGGAGCCTTGCGGATGATAAGGCGGGTTTCCTCCGTCATACGCTCACTACGACCATCGATGGCTACCAGATAGTTGTGGCTGCGGCTCTCGATATCGAGCGTAATGACTGCCGTATCGTTGATGACGATAGGACGGATGTTCAGACTGTGAGGAGCCACCGGAGTAAGACAGATGCTGCCACTCTGCGGAATGATGATAGGTCCGCCATTAGATAGATTGTATGCCGTAGAACCTGTTGGCGTGGTAACAATCAGTCCATCTGCCTGATAAGTAACGAGAAATTCGCCATCAACCTGCGTACGGATGGAAATCATCGAAGCATCATCACGCTTCAGTACGGCGATATCGTTGAGGGCGAACGGATTGCCGGCAAGAATGCCACCTTCTGCCTCCACCTGAATCACCGCATGCTCCTCTATCAGACAATCACCGGCATAAAGACTGTCCAACGCCGACTCTATCTCGCTTGGCAGCACATCGGCAAGGAAGCCCAATCTGCCCATATTCACACCGATGATAGGCGTACCCTTAGCTCCCACACGGCTCGCTGCCTTCAGGAAGGTACCGTCACCACCCATAGAGATGACGTAATCCACATCGAAGTTGTAATCCTCGAACACCCCAGCCGCCTTCACATCGAGATGCTGGTCGCGGGTAAGAAACTCGTAATAAGCATTCTCCACATAAACTTCAGCCTCCTTCTTTTCGAGATAAAGAAGGATTTTCTCTATCGAAGCCGACTTCTTAGCCTGGTATTCATTACCAAATATTGCGAATTTTAAATGTTGCTGTGCCATTTATTTTGTTATTTCAATAATTATTCTTACTTTTGCAAAGGTAATCATATTATGTGAATAACAAGACAAAAAACAAATAAATTATGGCTAAGGTATATGAATTTCTTGCCAATGGCTTCGAGGAAATCGAAGGATTGGCTCCGGTAGACATCCTCCGTAGAGGTGGTGTAGACATCAAGACTGTAAGTGTAACGGGTACTGAATGGGTAGAAACATCGCATGGTGTTACCATCAAGGCTGACCTGAAGTTTGAGGATATTGCCAGCTTTGAAGATGCTGACATGCTGATGATTCCGGGCGGAATGCCAGGAAGTACAAACCTGAACGAGCACGAAGGTGTACGCCAGGCGCTCATCGCACAGCACAAGGCTGGCAAGCGAATCGGTGCCATCTGCGCAGCCCCAATGGTTCTGGCAAGCACAGGCATCCTCGAAGGAAAGAAGGCTACCTGTTATCCTGGCTTTGAGCAGTATTTCGGCGAGAACACCGAATATACCGCCACCCTCTTCCAGGAAGACGGCAACGTGATTACGGGCGAAGGTCCTGCAGCAACCCTCCCATACGCCTATAAGATATTGAGCTATTTCGTAAGCA
The DNA here is from genome assembly GCA_021640525.1 of Segatella copri. Classification (GTDB taxonomy): domain Bacteria; phylum Bacteroidota; class Bacteroidia; order Bacteroidales; family Bacteroidaceae; genus Prevotella; species Prevotella copri_S. Next base: position 12,654 of record JAJXBQ010000042.1, on the reverse strand, counting down.
AGGAAACCGTAGCTGCCCTGCAGGATGGCATGATGTATGATCATCTCATGCAGAGCAAGTAAACCCTATAAACTATAAATTATAAACTATTAATTAGTAACAAAGTGGATTACGTAATCATAGTAGCCGGAGGCAAGGGCCTCCGCATGGGAAGTGAGATTCCAAAACAGTTCTTGCCGGTAGCGGGCAAGCCTATCCTGATGCGCACCATCGAGCGTTTTCATGAATATGACCCTGCATTGAACATCATCCTGGTTCTGCCGGAGAGTCAGCAGGCATACTGGCACCAGCTCTGCGAGGAGCATCATTTCAGCATCAAGCACCAGATAGCTAATGGTGGCGACACCCGTTTCCAGTCATCCAAAAACGGACTGGCACTCATTCCTGATGATGAAGATGGCGTAGTGGGTATTCACGACGGCGTGCGCCCATTCGTATCTAAAGAAGTCATCGAGGAATGTTTCGAGACGGCTCGCGAAGAATATGCAGCTATCCCTGTATATGCCGTAACCGACACCCTGCGCTATATCGACCAGCACGGAGGCGGAAAGAATGTGCTGCGCAGCGATTACCGCGTGGTGCAGACTCCCCAGACCTTCGACATCGGTCTGGCAAAGCAGGCTTTCAACCAGGAATACAAGGAACAGTTTACCGATGATGCTTCAGTGGTAGAAAGTCTTGGCTGTCAGGTTGCAATGGTAGAGGGTAACCGTGAGAACATCAAGATTACCACTCCATTCGACATCAAGGTAGCGGAAGCTTTGCTGGGCTGATAATCTGCATGTCATCCCTGTTAGACAGGATGACGAAGACTGAGCCATAAGCTGGCAAGTTCAAGTTCACTATCTGGCGGATTCTGGAAGTACCGGTACGGAAGGTTGCCGTAATCTGGCGCTCCTTATTCTCCTGATTAATCAGGAAATAGATATCCTTCCTGCCCGTTGCCTCCAGAACCAGACGGTGGGCATAATCCATATTCTCAGGCAGTATGACATCCGGATCGATGCCATACTGCGAGAAGTTCTTCGCCTGATAAGGCTTGTCGATGATGACGATGCCTTCCTCACGCAATTCCTCCAGTTTCGCTTTTATCTCAGCAGAGAGAGAGCTATCCGGCTGCGAAACCACGAGAATGCGATAATCCTGATTTCCAGGCAGTTTACCTTTCGGACTGTATTCGAAATTCCATTTCAGCAAGGCATCCTTGTTAATCAAATCGTATTTGTAACCACGAGGGGCACGATAGCTGTTCTTCTGTGCGGGGGTTCCCGAAGGATGAAACACAGCGATATCAACCACCGGTCTGCCCTGCTGCAGATAATGCTGACACATGGTGATGTAATCTATGAAACCTCGAGCCTCTGGATGCCGGACAATATCATGCTGGAAAATGAATCTGTTGATGCCAAGCGCCAGATGGCGGTCTATCAAAGGTTTGAGCAAGGCGGGCGTTCCGTTCTGTGCGCCATAGTTTCCAGTACAAGCCACAGCCTGGACCGGATTTTCATTATAAATATGGGCTCTGCTTACGGCACGGAACATATCGTCGGGATGATCGGTACGCGGGATAGGCTCACAAGAAACCTCAACATACTGTTCTTCTGCCAGAAGGGTGAAGGTCTGGAAGAACTTCTCCTTTACCAGTTCCTCGATGGTGAGACGGATATCATTCTGTACCTGTTCGTATCGGGAAGCCGACTCCAGCGGAACACCTGCCATGACAGGAAGATAGGGGATGAGATCATAGCCGCGGCGCACCTTGAATTCTTCGGCAAACTGACAGCCCCAGTTCTGGCTGCCCCACTCTCTCGGGTCGATATACAGATACGACACCACATCGCCATGCGGACGGTTCAGTAACGGCGCATACCAGGAATCGAATAGTTTCTTTACGGCTGCCGGTGAGAACCTGTCCACCTCAAGTCCCATACCTTTCCCATCCGTTGCATGAGTCTGTCCCGTTGAGGTATGTCCCATCCGCAACAGGCACCAGGAGCCCTTAGGCAACTTATTCTGCAAGATACCATTCACCATGACACCCATCACCATTCCCCCTTCCATCTTCAAGGGGAGCACATCAGTCATCGGCACCGCCTCGCTCCGGGCAGCCGAATCGGTTGCGTTGCGCCAGGCAGGACCCGTTTTCCCTTTAAAGCGGATAGCAAAAGCAGCAATATCCTGATAATATCCACCTTCGCTTCCGGCAGACTGCATCTTTCCGTCCTTATAACTCTCGGGCAGCCACATCTGCAAGCCTTCAATCTTCTTTCCGCCCTTCACGATGGTATCGGTCCAGACAACCTTCTGCATCGATTCAGCAGGGAGGACAAGCGGATTGCCAGGCAAGACATGGATGCCCATGTCAAAATCGAGAGAGTCGGCTAGTTGGAAGGAATAATCCATCATCTTCCAGAACTCAGGCGACAGCTGTGCCACCCCGTCCTGAAATTCCAGACGCTCGCCGGCTTCACGTACCGGCATCAGCCAGATACCGCCCATACCTACATTCTTCATACCCGTCAGATCGGCATGAATACCCGGTCTGGAAACGGAGCCATACTTCCAGTTCCAGAAGGTCCAAGGCTTAGCCTCGTCATTATATGCCATTGCCGACACAACCAGAAGCGCCAGCAAAGCTATCACCATATATCTTTTCTTACTATTCATGAAAGTTTTAATCTTATTCGGTGCGAAGGTACGAAGAAAAATCAATATAAACAAATAAAAAAGCCACAATTGCGGAAAAAAAGAGTTAAACATTTTGGCTGTTTTGCCATAATGTTGTACTTTTGCATCATTATGAATAGTATTTTAGACCAAGACATCATGTTCCTGCCAGGGGTAGGACCCAAGAAGAAAGAGATACTGAGCAAGGAGCTCGGCATCAACTCTTATAGTGACCTGCTGGAATACTATCCATATAAATATGTAGACCGCTCCAAGGTTTTCCACATCAGCGAACTCAATGCCGACATGCCCTTTGTACAACTCAAAGGCAAGATACTCAGCTACGATGAGATAGATACCGGCAAGCGCAACAAACTGCTGGTAGCCCATTTCTCAGACGGCTACGGTGTGGCAGACCTCATCTGGTATCGCGGTGCCCAATACATCATGAAGACCTATAAGGTGGGAACCGAATATCTTGTTTTCGGAAAGCCAACCGTCTTCAACGGCAGATTCCAGTTTACCCATCCCGATATGGACGATGCCACCAATCTCCAGATTTCAGAGATGGGCATGCAGCCCTACTACTCGCTTACCGAGAACCTGAGAAAGCGCGGCTACACCTCACGTTCCATAGAGAAGATGACCAAGCAGTTGGTCACCATCCTTCCTCCTCTTCCCGAAACGCTGCCCAGCCATATCGTAGACCGTCTGCATCTGGTTTCGCGCGATGCAGCCATCCGCATGATTCATTATCCGCATTCCCATCAGGAGATGCAGAAGGCTCAGGTGCGCCTGAAATTTGAGGAACTCTTCTATGTGCAACTTAATATATTAAGGTATGCCACCGACCAGCGCCGCAAGTTCAGGGGCTATGTCTTCAACCGCATCGCAGACATCTTCAACGGATTCTACACCGATCATCTGCCCTTCGAACTGACGGACGCACAGAAACGGGTGATGCATGAAATAAGAGCCGATATGTGCAGCGGCAGACAGATGAACCGTCTTCTGCAGGGTGATGTGGGTTCAGGCAAGACGCTCGTGGCTCTCATGACCATGCTCATTGCGCTGGACAACGGTTATCAGGCATGTATGATGGCACCTACCGAAATCCTTGCCGAACAGCATCTGCAGACCATCTGCGACTTTCTCCAGGGAATGGACATCCGGGTGGAACTGCTCACTGGCATCGTAAAAGGCAAGAAGAGAGAGAAGATTCTTGCCGACCTGGCTACGGGCGACATCCAGATTCTGGTGGGCACCCATGCCATCCTCGAAGACCCTGTGGTTTTCAGAAGATTAGGCGTAGCCGTCATCGATGAGCAGCATCGCTTTGGTGTGGCACAGAGAGCCAAGCTGTGGAACAAGAGCGAGAATCCGCCTCATATCCTCGTGATGACCGCCACTCCTATCCCCCGCACCCTCGCCATGACCATTTATGGTGACCTGGACGTGAGCGTGATTGATGAACTGCCACCGGGCAGAAAACCGATACAGACGCTACATAAGTTTGATACCCAACTCACCAGCCTCTACCAGAGCATCCGCCGCCAGATTAATCTCGGCAGACAGGTATACATCGTCTTCCCGCTGATTAAGGAGAGCGAGAAGAGCGACCTGAAGAATCTGGAAGAAGGTTACGAAACGCTGAAACAGGCGTTCCCGGAATTCAAGTTGAGTAAGATACACGGAAAGATGAAATCTGCCGAAAAGGAGGTAGAGATGGAGCAGTTTGTGAAGGGTGAGACGCAGATTCTCGTTGCCACCACCGTAATAGAAGTTGGTGTAAATGTGCCTAATGCTTCTGTGATGGTTATCCTGGACGCACAGCGCTTCGGTCTCTCCCAGCTGCACCAGTTGCGAGGCCGTGTAGGAAGAGGCTGCGACCAGAGCTACTGCATTCTGGTAACCAACTATAAACTTTCAGAAGAGACCCGCAAACGCATTGATATCATGTGCGATACGAACGATGGTTTCCGCATCGCCGAGGCCGACTTGAAACTCCGTGGTCCCGGCGACCTGGAGGGAACGCAGCAGAGCGGCATGGCTTTCGACCTGAAGATAGCGAATATTGCCAGAGACGGTCAGCTGGTACAACTGGCGCGCACAGAAGCACAGGAAATCATCGACAACGATCCCGAATGCAATGCTCCTCACAACGCCCTGCTCTGGAACCGCCTCAGGGATTTGAAGAAAACCCATATCAACTGGGCAGCCATCAGCTAAAGCAGCAAGCAAAAGCAGTTCCTGTTATCAGAAAGCAAGCAAAAGCAGTTCCTGCTATCAGAAAGCAAGCAAGAACAGTTCCTGTTATCAGAAAGCAAGGCTAAAAGGTGGCTTCAGCTATCAAGCAGCCTCACCCCCGTTCCAGGCGATTCCATCGCCTGTCCCAAAAGTAAAAAGTATAATTATGGATAGAAGAAGAAAGCCGGCTATCAGGGAGCCGCGACCAGAAATAACCCTGGAAGAAATGAGAGCCATTCTCGAAAACATTACAGAAATAGAAAGCGCAACAGGCATCAGATACGTCAAACTGCATGTCACGGCAAAGATGATTATCGGTATCAGAGAGTCATCGGGTAAGGAATTTACCATCAATCTCAACGACCTCTACCGCGCTTATCAGGAATGCCTCCGATTCACCAGTCCGGAGGTAAAAAAGTATATTTTCATGGGGCATTCTCCTGCCGTGGCTCTGTTGAGAATGCTACAAAAGCATGAAACGTACTAAAAGTCAACTCCTTGCATCTCATTTTCCTAATGTAAGTTAAAAAAAAGGCTAGGGCGTTAAATATCGCCCTTTTGGCTTTAACAACTTTGGTTTTTTGAAGTTTTTTTGTTATATTTGCAACGTCTATATAACAAAACCGCTACATGAAGGCATTTGCCTTAGTGGTTTTTGCAGAATTTCTTGTATGATTCTGCGCTGTTGACACGAACCTAAAAAAGAAAATAGAAAAAGTAGTATGAGTTTTAAAAAGAGTATAAAGAAAATTTCGGTCGTTGCATTGTTGGCGCTAACAGCTTCTCCCGTTTGCGGACAAGACCTGTTGGCAAGACAGGCACCTGTAGACCACAGAATGAAATCGCTCGACACACTCGCTGTGTCGCATTATCGAATGATTGAAGATAGAGAAAACCCTGCAGCCGAGCTGTATGAGGATTTCTCTAACAAGTACGCTCACAAGGCTACAACCTTGCCTGAGCGCTTCCGCATCGATCTCCGTCATTTCTGCATGCCAACTCCTAGTCGCGTTGTCACAAGTAACTTCGGTTACCGTGCTAGCTTTGGCCGCCAACATAAAGGTATGGACATCAAGGTTTATATTGGCGACTCAATCCGCTCAGCCTTTTCAGGCAGAGTTCGCATCGTAAGATATGAAGGTGGTGGTTACGGTAAGTACATCGTGATTCGTCACAACAACGGTTTGGAGACCATCTATGGTCACCTCTCTAAGCAGCTCGTTACTGAGGGCGAAGAGGTAAGAGCCGGCGATGTGATTGGCTTGGGTGGTAATACGGGTAGAAGTACCGGTTCGCATCTCCACTTTGAGACCCGTCTCTGTGGTGTGGCTCTGAACCCAGCACTCTTCTTCGATTTCCGCAACCAGGACGTTACAGGCGACTTCTACAGCTTTAACCGTAATACCTACGAAAGCGAATCAGCTGATGCCAATGCTGCCCGCGGCAAGGTTGGCAACGGTGGTTACACTAGAGAGCAGGTTAACGGCGGCGAAGTGGGAAGATACTACGAACTGCCTGCTGGCCACGAGAAGCTCTACCACAAGGTGAAGCCAGGCGAAACGCTTAGTTCTATCGCTGAAAAGCGTGGCGTAACTGTAGAGCAGATCTGCAGACTCAACGGCTACCGCAAAGACAAGAAGGTTAGTGTAGGACAGATTATCAGATACGTATAATACGTATAAAAGAATAAACTCAAAAAAAGAGGGTGTGTCATAAATTAATGACACACCCTCTTTTTTTAGACCTTTATTTTCGCGATTCCCCGGCATTACAAGATGCCGAAGAGTCGCAATACATCGTTCAGGTTGGCAACGACAAGCAGAAGAATCAAAATGCCGAAACCAATATACTCAGCACGCTCCATGAACTTATCGCCCGGTTTGCGACCTGTGATAATCTCATAGAGAAGGAAGAACACATGTCCACCATCAAGAGCAGGAATAGGAAGAATGTTCATGAAGGCAAGAATAATGCTCAGGAACGCTGTCATAAGCCAGAATGCATGCCAATCCCATACAGATGGGAAGAGACTGCCCAGCGCACCGAAACCACCCAGACTCTTGGCACCTTCCTTAGAGAAGACATACTTCATATCGCCCACATAACCGGCCAAGACATTCCAGCCGTATTTGATGCCGGCAGGGAAACTCTCGAAGAAACCATAGTTGACATGAGTAATCTTATAATCGAGCATGACAGGATGATTGTAGAAACCAAACTTCACACCCTCTTCGGTAGACTTCAGGAGAACACTTGACTTGACGGTATCGCCAGAAGCCTTGAGATAAGTAACCTGAGCTGTAAGTGCTCTGGCACTGTCTTGCGGCGTCTCTGCCGAAGCAAGCACATCCTCTACTCTGCCCAATTCTATCTGAAATTCGTTGAAAGAGACTACCTTTTTATTATTAATAGCAAGAATCTTATCACCCTTTGCCAAACCGAGTTTGCTGGCAGGAGAATTCTTCATCACACTATCAATCTGCAGAGGCACATACAAATCTACGAAGCGAGGACTGCTCTTAATCATACTGAGCATGTCGAGATCGCCAGGCAGATTAAGCGTCATCGGTTTGCCCTGACGGATGATATTGACCTGCTTAGCCTCAGAGAGATTACGATACAGATCGCCATCAAAGGTCTTGAACTCACCCAGATCGGTGCTTACCAGAATATCCTTATCCTGGAAGCCCAATGCCTTTGCCTCGGTATTGAACTTCATACCATAACTCATATCACGGGTAGCCACATAATTGTCGCCCCAATGGAACAGAATCATGGAATAGATGAAGAGAGCCAGCACGAAGTTAACCAGCACGCCACCTATCATGATGAGCAGGCGCTGCCATGCCGGTTTGCTGCGAAACTCGTATGGCTGTTCCGGCTGTTTCATCTGTTCGGTATCGAAACTTTCATCTATCATACCCGAAATCTTACAATATCCTCCGAGCGGCAACCATCCCAAACCATAGGTAGTATCCGAATTCTTTGGCTTGAACTCGAAGAGATGGAACCAAGGGTCGAAGAACAGATAGAACTTCTCCACTCTTACACCAAAGAGTTTGGAGAAGAAGAAGTGTCCGCCCTCATGGAGCAACACTAAGATGGAAAGCGACAGCATCAGCTGCAACGCTTTGATCAAAAATACTTCCATTTATTTACTTTGAACTTTGAACTTGGAACTTTGAACTTTATGATGAGCCCTACGTTCTGCGCTCATTTTAACTATTAACTATAAACTATTAACTATAAACTATTACTTGAGCATCAGCTCTGTAGCTATGCGGCGAGCCTCAGCATCGGTCTGCAGATAGACATCGAGGTCGGGATTACTGTCGAAAGTAGCCTTCGCCATCGTCTCTTCGATGATATCAGCCATCTGAAGGAAGCCACACTCACCTTTGCGGAAGCCGGCATTCACTATCTCGTTGGCTGCATTCACAATACATGACATATTACCACCCTTTCTGATGGCATCGAAAGCCAGTTGCAGGCACTTGAACTTCTGATAGTCAGGCTTGAAGAACTGCAAATCCTGCGTCTTGAAGAGGTCGAGACGATCGCCATTCAGATGCAGACGCTGAGGGAAAGAGAAGGCATACTGGATAGGCAGACGCATATCTGGCACACCCAACTGAGCCTTGACAGCACCATCAACAAACTGAACAGCACTATGCACAACGCTCTGCGGATGGATAAGCACCTCAATCTTATCAGCCGGAACCCCAAAGAGCCATTTAGCTTCTGTCACCTCGAAGCCCTTGTTCATGAGCGAAGCCGAATCGATAGTTATCTTAGCGCCCATATCCCAGGTAGGATGCTTGAGGGCATCGGCAGCAGTCACCTTCTCCAACTGCTCGTGGGTATAATTGCGGAAAGGACCACCCGAACAGGTCAGAAGAATCTTCTCCACCTCGTTGTCGCCCTCACCCACCAGACTCTGGAAGATAGCACTATGCTCGCTGTCAACAGGGAGGATAGGCACATGATATTCCTGTGCAAGATTGCAGATCAGCTCACCCGCTACCACCAGTGTTTCCTTGTTGGCAAGACATATCTTCTTACGCGCCTTGATGGCATGGATGGTTGGTTCCAGGCCCGAGAAGCCTACCATGGAAGCCAGCACCATATCGATAGGCTCAGCCTGTACGATATCGCAAAGCGCCTGAGCACCGGCATAAACCTTGATATCAGGCTCATTACTGAGCATATCCTTCAGCTCCTCGTAGCGAGCCTCATTGGCTATGACCACAGCAGCCGGATGGAACTTGCGAGCCTGCTCGGCAAGTTCCTGCACTCGGTTGTTGGCGGTGAGGCAATACACCTCGTAAAGGTCACTATGCTGCTCGATGACATCAAGCGCCTGTGTACCGATACTTCCCGTAGAACCGAGAATACATATCTGTTGTTTCTTCATATTTCTTCACTTTATAACTCGAGCAATCCCTCCGGAATTGCCATTCTGATTTCTTTCTTTTCAGCGCTCACCTCTTCGATGAGGTCGTTGCTGGCAGGGATGAGGATTTCATCACCTGCATCGGTTGTTACCTCGAAAAGAAGGTTGAGGGTGGAATCGTCTACATGATCAATGGTTCCTACCACCTTGCCGCTTACAGCATCTACCAGGTGGAAACCGATGATTTCTGCCCAGCTCATGTTCTCTTCATCACTGTCAGAGAGATGACGTGGGAAGAAAACCTCGCAACCGGTATAGTTGCGTGCCTGCTCCTGGGTATCGATATCCTCAAACTTCACGAGCACATTCTCATCGTTTTTAAAACGATATTCCTCTAAATAGAAAGGCACGAGGATGCCATCGATGTCGAGTACCAGGTACTCGGCATCTACACGGTCGAAAACATCATCTGTAATGGCGAAAGTAATCTCGCCCTTCACACCATGAGGTTTTCCCAACTTGCCTATCTTATATACTTCGTCACGTCTAATCATATTACTTGGAACTTTGAATTTTGAACTTGGAACTTTATGATTAGTAAAGCCGTTGAATTCTTCACTCTTCGTTCTTCACTCTTCACTTATCTAGTCACTGACACGGGTAATCTTGGCACCCAGCGCATTAAGGCGATGCTCGATATCCTCGTAACCACGGTCTATCTGGGCAATATTGGCAATGCGGCTGGTACCGTTGGCACTCATGGCAGCAATCAGCAGGGCAATACCGGCACGGATATCAGGACTGGTCATTCTGCCAGCACGCAGTTTGATCTTATGGTCATGACCAACCACCACAGCACGGTGAGGATCACAGAGAATAATCTGCGCACCCATATCAATCAGTTTATCCACGAAGAAGAGGCGGCTCTCGAACATCTTCTGATGGAAGAGGACGCTGCCGCGAGCCTGGGTAGCCACTACGAGGAGCACGGAGAGAAGGTCAGGAGTGAGTCCTGGCCAAGGGGCATCGGCAAGCGTCATAATGGTGCCGTCAATAAATGAATCGATGACATAATGTTTCTGTTCTGGAATCACAAGGTCATCGTCCTCTATCTTTATCTTCACTCCCAGGCGGCGGAATGCATCAGGAATAATACCCAAATCCTTGACAGACACATTCTTGATGCGCACACCTTCACCACACATTGCCGCCATGCCGATGAACGAACCTACCTCAATCATATCAGGCAAGATGCGATGCTCGGCACCATGCAGTTTATCAACACCCACGATGGTAAGCAGGTTGCTGGCGATGCCGCTGATCTGAGCACCCATCGCATTGAGCAGATGGCAGAGCTGCTGGATATATGGCTCGCAAGCTGCATTATAAATGGTGGTAGTGCCCTTTGCCAATACTGATGCCATGATGATATTGGCGGTACCGGTAACCGAAGCCTCATCGAGCAACATATAGCAGCCCTTCAGTTTCTTTGCCTGTATCTGGTAAACATTACGCTCATCATCGTGAACGAAGTTGGCGCCCAGATACTTGAAGCCCAGGAAGTGGGTATCCAGACGGCGACGACCTATCTTATCGCCACCCGGCTGAGCTATGGTAGCCTTGCCACATCTACCGAGCAGCGGACCTATCATGAGCACACTACCACGAAGAGAAGAACATTTCTTCACAAACTCCAGACTGTCGAGATAATCGAGTTTCAACTCATCACTTTGGAATGTATAGTCGTGACGACTGTGCTTGGTTACCTTGACACCTATCTCCTGGAGCAACTTAATCAGGTTGTTCACATCCAGGATGTCCGGCACGTTGGTGATGCGCACAGGCTCGTCGGTAAGGATTGTGGTACAGATAACCTGCAGCGCCTCGTTCTTGGCACCCTGAGGTGTGATAGTACCTTTGAGCGGATGACCGCCCTCTATGATGAAAGACTCCATAAGCTTGTCTACTATATATAATAATGTGGATTACTTTTTCTTCTTATTATTATTTACATTCTTAGGCTGTGCCTCAATCTTCTCGAAAACGAAGGTATCGAGATCGAGCTGGATGTTGCCATCGGTAAAACGTGCCAGATCGGAAGCTACCTTGGCTACATCACTGGAGCCATGGCTCCAGGTTACCAGGTCGCGATGCATCTGGTTGGCAGTAAGCTCCACGAGTTTATCGCGCTCCTCACTTGGTTCCATCGTCTTCAGCTTTTCGAAAATCTCGAAGAGCATAGCTCCATAATGGCGCACCGGGATGTGCTGCATAGGATATGGCAAAGGCTCCGGCTTGGTTGCTATCTTCACAGCATCCGATACATCATAAGGGAAATCGATGTCGAGCTGGAAATTGCTCATGATGGCAAGCTGGTCCCAGAGTTTCTGCTCATGGTCCTCTACCCCTCTGTTCTCAGGGAACATACGGTCCATGACTGCAATAATGGTCTCTGCACAGCGCTGGCGCTCTTCACGGTCGGTAAGCGTCAGACAATGGTCTACCATCTGCTGAATCTCACGGCCATACTCAGGCAGAATGAGCTTAGCTCTCTGGGTATTATAGTCTAATCCTTCTATATTCATTCTTACAATATTTATATAATCAATAATTCTAGAACAGTTTCTTTGGCATCTTAGCCACGAAATCCTTGAGATAGAAAGGCACGAAATATGCCACATCTTCGAACTTGCCCTCTACAAAACGCTTCTCTGCCAGCGGAGCCATATTCTTTGCCAAAGGCTCAATGCCCTCTACAAGGTGAGCATTCGGATGGTTGATGGTCTCCATACACTTGGCAGCGCCATTTCCGAAGAAGTACACAGGATGCTGGTCCAGATATTCCTTGTAGGTATCAGCATCCACAATATCAGCCTGAATAGGGCGAACCACCTTCAGGGCGCGGTCGAGCACTTCGGCATATACCTCCATGCGGCGGGCGTCGAGCATAGGTACGATGAGGGCGTCTTCCTCCTCAGGATGTTCGCCAAGCAATACAGGCACTGCCATCAGTTCGAGTGTTGGAACAGCGATGAGTTTCACACCGCGACCATAACAGATGCCCTTCGCCATACTCACACCGATACGCAATCCGGTATAGGAACCCGGACCACAACTTACCGCCACAGCCTCCAGCGGAAGACCATGAGAATCGAGGAAATCAAGAGCCTCATCCACAAACACACCCAACTTAACAGCATGGTTAGGACCTGTGTGATCTTCCTGGTTGAAAATCACCTGTCCACTATCACTAATTGCCACTGAGCACACGTCCGTACTCGTCTCAATATTCAAAATACACGACATAATTAAAAAATATATTCTTAAATAAGGTGCAAATATACTCA
>JAJXBQ010000280.1:0-3518 GCA_021640525.1 Segatella copri | reverse complement strand
GTTTAGTTACGAGCGACATTGCTCCGTGTATTCACTCGTTGGAATGAATACACAGAGCAGTGTTTATTCTGTTTTTTATGGCAAAAATAAAAGCTGCCATCAGGCAGCCTTGTTGTTCTGTTTACCAAGTTCTCTGGCAATCATTGCCGTCGTTCGTATTGTCCACACCATTGATTCTTATCAATAGTCGCAGTCATACGGATAGTCCTGGTATTGTTCCATCACATCCTGAGGATGCTCTTCGAACTCTTCAAATTCTTCTTCCATATCTCACCTCAAATAAGTGGTTTGCTGCCTAATTTCATTTTCTGGCGACCAACACAAGTCATCTTGCTGTCAGCTGTTTGGATTTCCTGTAGCCTGCCGCGTAAATGGCTACATTTGGAAGACAAGTTGAGCCTTCATATTTTCTGGTCAACGTTGTCAGTGTTATTACTTCTGCTCTCATTACTGGTTTGCGTTTGCATTGTAAGACCACTCGTGAAGGGGTTGGCCTGTGTAGCTTGTCAGAGCTGATCGCCTCCTGACTTTGCAGGTTTGCACGACGAGCTCTACGGCGAGAAGCTGCGGTGCCTTTAAATTCTGTTTTTCTGGACATAGATTCCTCCCGAATAAACTTTGGCGATGCAATCTCGAAGCTCCTCCTGAGCCGGTTGCTTCGGCATTGCATCCCACAGCTTATGTGGTTGGGTGGTCTGGCTTTTCAGCCACGTAGTCGAGTGTTCGACGTTGTTTAAAGAGCCTGCCAGTCTGTTCCATTTGGCTTCCAGCGTCCTGCTGATGATTTAATAGTACGATATGTACTTTGCTTGGTCAATACGATTTGTTCTATTGAGGGGTGGTTTTTTACAACGCTTTGTATTTAATAGTGTTGTTTTTTAGCGTGGGTGTATTGCCTCGGCGATGTAGGGAGAGATCAGAATTGCGTTGTTTAGTGAGTTGTATCTATTAATTTTAAAATAAATACAATTGGTTATGTGTTTTTTTGGGGGCGTTAGGCAAAGAAAACCCGGCGCGGAAGCCGGGTTGTCTCATTTTTTAGTTTGCTTTGGATTCGGTTTGTCTCTTCTTCCAATTATAAACACGCTAGTTAAAGCAACTAACTCAGCACCAAGAAGCCCGGTAGCCCAGCCATAAGCCTCGTGCTGAATCATCTTGTAAGCAATTCCTGCGAAAACAAAGACAGAAGTCATCGCAAAGATCTGTCCGAGTCGATCTCGCCAAATTGCTCCCCTCTGTCCTGCTTTGTAATACTCGTGTCTGTGTTTTTGCTCAGCCTTAGCCATGTCCATTATTTCGCGAGCGAATCCTGGAGATATTCTTTCGTACTTAGCTAATTCGTCAGCGTCTGGGAGTGGCCCTGATCTAGTGTGAGTCACCTGCATCATGATGCCAGCTAGATCTGGCCTGTCCATGAGGCGCTCAAGAACTTGAGGGTTCTTTGCGACCTCATTTATAAGCAGTTCGGTTTTACCGTCTTGAACTCGCCCTAACGGAGTTGGTTGGTTAACAAGATTTCTCGGGGCGGCGGTTTGAAGCTTTCTTTGGGATTTTTTTCTGCTCATTATCAGTTACAGCGTCTCTAACGTAACTACCTACCTTAACCCAATCTGAGTTGATAAGGTCGATGTCTGTAGCATTTGAATGATACTCGCTGTAGCTACCTGCTGGGCAAAGGTCAAGGATAGAGCCCATAGCGCTGAAAAAGTGCTTTGCAGATTTTTTCATGTGGGGTGTCCTATATGTTGTTTACTCTAATTTGAGTAATTGAAGTTTACGCAAAACCTAGCTTTCAGCAAGCAATACAGCACAAAAAAATCATGTAAATTTGCGTCTATTTTTATCTACCGGAAAAATGCTCAACAACTTTAGAGAAAAAATAGCAATACCAAATCAAACCAATTGCAGCTTCGCCTCTACCCAAACGTCTCTTCAGGCCACTGACTAGCGATAACTTTCCCCACAACGGAACAACTCTCATTGCATGGGATCATTGGGTATTGTGGGTTTAGTGGCTGTAGAAACACCTGACCGCTATCCCTGATCAGTTTCTTGAAGGTAAACTCATCACCACCAAGTCTGGCTATGCAGAAATCGCCGGGCTCAACAGCTTGCTCTGGGTCAACCAGAATTAACATCCCGTCAGGAAAACTAGGTTTGGAACCTGTTGGTGCGGTCATTGAGTTACCTTCAACCTCAAGCCAGAATGCAGAGTCACTGGCTTTTTTGGTTGTGCTTACCAATCTCTCCGCATCGCCTTTGGTAAAGGTTCTGAGTTCTGGAGAGAACATCCCAGCCTGAACATGAGAAAAAACAGGGTACTCATATTGTTTTTTAACTGGGGCCGATGAGTATTCGCCAACAGGTGAAAATGTCCCGTCGTGGTTGAATGATATGTTATCAATACCAAGGTATTTAAACACCACACCAATATCACTAAGAGATGGATGACGAGATCCGCGCAACCAGTGTCCAATTCCACCCTGCGTCATACCTAGCTCTTCGGCTAACTTCTCTTGAGTTATGCCGAGCTCTTTCATTCTGGATCTAGCCAGTTCATACCATTTCATTTTCATGTCCTTATTATTACGCTCTGTACTGGAACCATCCATGCACAATATGTATTTTTTTGCTTGTGTTTAAGAAGTACATATTGTATTTTTTATTTGTGGTTACTATGGAGGGCATATGAGCAACCTACGAAAATATCGAGAGTCACTGAATATCTCTCAAACAACACTTGCTAAGGCAGTTGGATGCA
This sequence comes from Segatella copri, assembly GCA_021640525.1. Classification (GTDB taxonomy): domain Bacteria; phylum Bacteroidota; class Bacteroidia; order Bacteroidales; family Bacteroidaceae; genus Prevotella; species Prevotella copri_S. The sequence continues at coordinate 757 of JAJXBQ010000280.1, read as the reverse complement.
CACAGGGAGCTATCGGACATTGGGAATCTGGTCGTCGCTTCCCAGACCTCAAAACATGCCGTGCTCTTGTTGCGTGTCTAAACAAGTTAGGCGCAAAAGTAAGTCTTGATGATGTGTTCCCGCCGGAGCACAAAGCTGCTTAATAAGCGGAGCCGCTCTTTGTAACAACGGACATTCGTCCTACGTCGCTGAAAAGCGAGTCCCAAGATATCTGACCAACTAAGGCCATATGCGTTTCCACGCATACCTTTCAACTAACTATTCACTATTGGAAATCTTAAGAAATGGAACGAACAAGTTACAGCAAACTATCACAGCGTGACGTTGATCGCGCAGAAACAGATTTACTCATCAACCTATCAACGCTTACCCAGCGCGGTCTGGCAAAGATGATTGGCTGTCATGAATCGAAGATAAGCAGAACGGACTGGAGATTTATTGCTTCGGTCTTGTGTGCTTTCGGAATGGCATCAGACATCAGTCCGATTAGCAGGGCTTTTAAGTATGCGCTTGCTGAAATCACAAAGAAAAAATCCCCGGCCGCCACCGAGGATTTTAAGCAAATTGATATGCAATTCTGAGGGAATTACTGGATCAATCTACAGGGGGCATTATGACAAATACAGCAAAAATACTCAACTTCTGCAGAGGTAACTTTGCCAAACAGGAGCGTAATGTGGCAGATCTCGATGATGGTTACGTCAGACTATCAAATATGCTGCTTGAGGCTTATTCAGGCGCAGATCTGACCAAGCGA
>JAJXBQ010000279.1:0-3561 GCA_021640525.1 Segatella copri | reverse complement strand
TTCAAGAAAAAAAGTAAAGATTTAGAGGGTGTTATGTCATGACAGAAGGGTTTTCGCCGATATTGTGGGTTAATAAGGTTTAATAAATAATGTTGTCAGATACAAAAACAAATCGCCCTGCAAAGGGACAGAAGTGGTTTGGCTTCTGGACCCTTGCAGGGCGTTCTGTTTATTTCTTCATCATTTCCTTTACGGCTCTTTCGAGCTGGGTATCATGACCATTGATGAAATCTTCCGGACTGTTGTAAACCTCGATGTCTGGGTTCAGCTGGGTGTTCTCGCCGAACACGCCACGCATGTCGCGGCAGCCTACCTGAGGAATACCGAATACCAGCGTGTTGTCCATCAGCGTTTCCCACCATACGGCTGTCATGGTTCCTGCTACAGGAGCACCGATCAGCTTGCCGATTCCGAGTTCCTTGTAAACCCATGGGAAACCGTGACCGTTGCTGTAATCGTTCTCGCAGATCATGACGCAAGATGGCTTCACCCATTTGTTGAACGGATCGCGGCCAACTACCTTACCGTGAGGTACAAACTCCTGATATTGCTTGCCGTTGAGCAGGGTGCAGAGATCATCGTGCAACCAGCCGCCACCATTATGGCGCTCGTCTACGATTACAGCGTCTCTGTTTCGGTTCTTGTCGCTCAGCAGTTCGCTGTAAACGGTGCGGAAACTCTCCGAATCCATCGCCTTAACGTGAACATAAGCGATGCGTCCGCCCGAAATGCTGTCAACGAAAGCGCGGTTGCGGTCTACCCATCGCTTGTAGAGCAGGTTGTTGAGTTTGCCCTGAGAGATAGCCTTCACTGTAACCTCCATCTTTTTACCCTTGGCGTTTCTGATGCCGAGGCGTACATTCTTGCCAACCTTTCCGTCTAGCAATGGGAAGTAGTCCATTCCTGCTTTAATCTCCTCGCCGTCGATGCTCTCGATGATGCTGCCAGCTGTAACGCCCGTATTCTTCACATCGAAAGGACCACGCTTGATAATCTCCTGAATCTTCAGACCGTCGCCTTGATACTGAGGGTCGAAGAAGACACCCAGATTGGCGGTGGTAAGCGCGCTGTTCGAAGCGTAGTAGCGGGCTCCTGTATGCGAAGCGTTCAGTTCGCCAAGCATTTCGCTCAACATCTCCTGGAAGTCGAAATTGTTGTTGATGTAAGGCAGGAACTTCTCATAGGTCTTGCGGTAACCTTCCCAGTCAACACCATGAATCTTAGGGTCGTAGAACTTGTCTTTCACCTGTCGCCATATGTGGTCGAAGAGATACTGGCGCTCCTCGGCTGGCTTATAGTTGAAGTTAGCCTCAAAGCTGATGTCCTTGGTGCTGAATCCGCTCAGATCCACCTTCTTGATGCTGCTTCCGTTGCAGATGAAGAGGTTCTTCACATCCTTGTCGGTCTGCAGGTTGCCCTGGCCTACGCCCTTCATCACGAGCTTGGTAGAGCCGTCCTTCAGGTCGTGCAGCCAGAGGTCGTAATCATCCTCGAAGGCTGCCTGGTAGTAGAGCTTGTCGCCGTCTTTAGAGAGCACGGCATCACCCATGTGCGAAGAGTTTGCGGTGAGGCGTACGATTCTATCGCGGCAGTTTTCGATGTCCAGCTCCAGTGGCTTCACTTTTTCCACCTCTATCTTTCCGGTCTTCTTCTGCTTTTCGTCAGCCTTCTTTTTAGCCTCTTCCTTCTTCTCGTCTTCCTTCTTCTCCTTTTCGTCCTTGTTGGCGTCAGCCAGTTCTATTTCTTCCTTGCTCATGTTGAAGCGGTTGTAGGCGTCCAGGTCGAAGAACATGATGTAGGCGTCGTCTTCAGCTCCCCAGCTTCCATGACTGCGGTAACCGGCTCTGTCGCTTTGGAAGAGCATTGCCTTGCCGTCGAGCACCCATTTGCCGTTGCTGTCGCTGTAGCCGGAATTGGTCAGGTTGTGAACCTCTTTGCCGTCAGCCTTTACCAGCGCAATATCCTGGTTGTTCCAGCCGCCGTTGCCGATATAGGTTGAAAGGAGCCATTTGCTGTCAGGCGACCATTCGAAAGCGATGTCTCCATCGCTGTAAGAGTAGACGTATTTGCCATCGAGCACGGTGCGGATTTCCTTCGATTTCAGATTGACGATGCGGAGTGCAGCGCGGTCTTCGAAGAAAGCCACTTCCTTGCCGTTAGGAGAGTATTGAGGATACTGCGATGTAATGCCTGTTTTCACCAGCTGCTCTTCCTCGATATCGGTAGCGTAGGTGAAGTTCTTTTCTTTCTCGTTCTTGATCTTAGACTGGTAAATCTGCCATACGCCGTTGCGCTCGGCTGCATAGACCAGGGCTCTGCCGTCTGGCGAGAAGCTCAGGTCGCGCTCCTGCTGCGGTGTGTCGGTAATGCGCTTGGTAGTGGTGTATTCTACAGAAGTTACGTATACGTCGCCATGCATCACGAAAGCCACTTCCTTGGCGTCTGGCGAAACGGAAATCTCTGTAGCTCCCCAGCTTTTGATCTGACGTACGAGGCTTGGAGCGTCGTTATCTGTTGTAATGGAGATGTTCACCTTCTGAGGCTCTCCACCTTCTTTCACGGTGTAGATTTCGCCATCATATCCGTAGCAGAGCAGGTCGGCGCTGGATGCAGTGAGGAATCTTACCGGATTGCCTTTGTGGTGGGTAATCTGCTTGTCGCTTGAACTGTTGAGGCTGCGGCGGTAGATATTGAATGTGCCGTCCTGTTCGCTCAGATAGAAGAATGATTTCTCATCTGATGTCCATACTGGCGAGCGGTCTTCGCCGCTAAAGGTAGTCTGCTTGGCAAACTTTCCGTTACTCTTCAGCCAGATGTCGCGTGCGATAGGTGATTTCTGGTGTTTGCGCCAAGGGTCTTCGTATCCCTTTTTGTCGTGGTAGAGAATGTCGCCGTTCTTGGCGATGCTGATATTCTCCATGGTGAGGGTAGAGAAGAGTTCCGGTCTTCCGCCCTTGGTGCTTACCTTATATACTTGTGGGAATGTGTTGTCGCCGAAGATGATGCTCTGGGCTGTAGGCTGCAGACTGGCTGAGTAGAGCACATGGTCGTTGTCTGCAAAGGCGATAGGTGTTTCGCTGCCGCTGTTGGTGGTTAGTCGGGTAGGAGCACCGCCTTTTGCATCGATTACGAAGATGTCGAGACTTCCTTCGCGGTTAGACTGGAAGGCAATTTTTTTGCTGTCAGGGCTCCATACAGGATGCGAATCGAAGGCTGCATGAGTTGTGAGCTGTCGTGCTTCACCGCCGTTGACAGAAACACTGTAGAGGTCGCCTTTATAAGCGAAGGCGATGGTAGTGCCATCGGGCGAGATGGCTGGGTAGCGCATCCAGAGCGGATGTTCTTCTGCGCTGGCAGAGAGTGCTGCTGAGAGCAGGGCTACTGAAAAGATTAACTTTTTCATTTGCGTATGTTTTATGTTTCAATATGCGTTATAAAAATCTCTTCTTCTTTAGAAGCTAGAATGCTGTTTCTTGCTTTGTACGGATGCAAAGGTAGTTATTTTTTGCGATATTTAAGCATAAAAACAGAAAAAAGTGAGAAAAAGTTTGGTGTATTCAA
>JAJXBQ010000041.1:0-18197 GCA_021640525.1 Segatella copri | reverse complement strand
AAATAAAAGTCCTGATGTTTCAAACATACGAAACATCAGGACTTTATTTTTTATCTATTCAGGAAAAACATTCCCGAAAAATCCTATTCGGAAAAATTTCCTTCTGGGAATTACCAAAGCTCCAGGCGCTGGTTCTTAGGAATGAACAGCTTATCGCCCTGCTTTACGCCAAATGCCTCATACCATGCATCGATGTGAGGAAGCGCACCATCAACACGCCACTTGCCGAGAGAATGAGGATCATCCTTTACACGGTTGCGGATTTCCTTATCAGTAATGTTCTGTCCCCAAACACCTGCATAGGCGAGGAAGAAACGCTGTTCAGGAGTGAAACCATCCTTGTTCTTCAATGGTTTCTTGGCTGTAGCATTCTTGAAGGCATTATATGAAACCATCAAACCACCATGGTCAGCAAGGTTCTCACCGAGGGTGAAACGGCCGTTGGCATTCAGGTCAGGCAAAACCTTGATGTTGCTGAAGAAATCAGCATACATATCAGCACGCTTGTTGAAACCTTCTGCATCTTCTGCAGTCCACCAGTCCTTCAGATTACCGCTAGCATCATACTGACGACCTTGATCATCGAATCCGTGAGTCATCTCATGACCGATTACTACGCCGATAGCACCATAGTTGAACGCTGCATCAGCCTTAGCGTCAAAGAACGGATACTGGAGAATACCAGCTGGGAAGCAGATTTCATTGGTAGTAGGATTATAGTAAGCATTCACGGTCTGAGGAGTCATGAACCACTCATCCTTATCTACCGGCTTTCCTGCCTTCTCTGCAATCTCCTTATCGTTGGCAAACTTGCGGCAAGCCAACACGTTCTCATAATAGCTCTTAGATGGGTCGATGCTGAGCTTGCTGAAATCAGTCCACTTGTTAGGATAACCAATCTTTACATAGAACTTGTCGAGCTTGTTGTGAGCAGCTTCCTTAGTAGTCTGGCTCATCCAGGTCTGAGCATCGATACGCTGACCGAGACTGATCTGAAGATTCTTCACGAGGGTCTCCATCATCTTCTTAGAGCTTTCTGGGAAATAGCGCTTGCAGTAGATGCGGCCGAGTGCCTCGCCCAACTGAGCCTCAACCTGAGCAGTAGCACGCTTCCACAGAGGATAATCCTCCTTGCGGCCACTCATAGTCTTGCCGAAGAATTCGAAACGGGCTTCGCGAATCTCATCGCTGAGATAAGAAGCAGAACTCTTGATGATGTCCCACTCCATCAGAGCCTTCAATGTGCCTGCACACTCTGCAGCAGCCACCTTGTCATAACCGGCGAAGAAAGCAGGCTGACCTACAATCATCTCCTTGATATATTCGCTCTTGATTCCCTCGCCATTGGCAAGTGCCTCAAGAGGAATGTTAGGATAATTCTCCTTGAATTCTGCCAAGGTCATCTTGTTGTAGTTTGCCTGAGGATCACGAAGTTCGGTGCGGCTCTTAGAGAAAGTAGCGAGCGTTGTTTCGTGAAGGAATACGGCAGAAGCTTTCTTTGCAGCAACTTCTGCAGAGAAGCCGTAGAGCTGGAACATCTTGTTCAGGTAAGTCTTATAAGCCTCACGGATGGCTACGGTTGCAGCATCGTTGTTGAGGTAATAATCCTTTGCACCGAGAGTAAGACCGCCCTGCATCAGGTTGTAGATGTTCATGGTTACGTTCTTCTCATCGGCAGCGAAACCTGCGCCATAGCTCAAGCCGAGACCCATCCAGGCATACTTAACCTGGAGCTTCTGAAGCTCGTCCTTGGTCTTGGCAGCTTCAATCTCATCCATCAGAGGCTTAACAGGAGCGATTCCAGCCTTGTTGCGGCTGTCAACATCCATAGAGAGCTTGTAGAAATCAGACAATTTCTGCTCGATGGTTCCAGCCTTGTAAGTCTTCTTCTGGAGTTCAGAAAGAATGGCGTTGATGCGCTTGTTGTTGTTCTCAGCAAGCTGGTCAAAACTGCCATAACGGCTGTAAGCGGCAGGAAGAGGATTGTTCTTCTGCCATCCGCCTGTAGCAAACTGATAGAAACTGTCTGCTGGCTTTACTGTCTTGTCGAGATTGCTCATGACAAGACCCGATTTGTTCTGAGCGTCAGCGCCTAATGGCAGAGCTGCGATCAGCATCATCGGTAAGATCATCTTCATTTTCATTTTCGTTTCTTTTTATATTAAAGTTACTATTATTTCGAAACTTCTTCCAGTTCTTCCGAAAGGAGCATCCAGCGCTCGTTCTCCTCATCGAGACTCTTCATGAGTTCTGTGTATTCGGTAACGAGTTCCATGTTGGTTGCATTTTCCGGTTTCATCAGGAGTTCATCAATCTCCTTCTTTCTCGCTTCCAGCTTCTCAATCTTCGCCTCACATTCCTTCACGGCTTTCTCTGCCTTACGAATCTTCTTCTGCTGTTCCTTATGTTCAGCGTAGCTCTGCTTGCCGGATGTGGCAGCAGCAAGACTGTCGGCTGCGGAACCCGATGCGACAGAAGAGCCGGAAGTATTGGCTGAAGGCGAACCGGCAGAAGCCATACTCTGGCTGGCAAGAGCCTGATTGATGTTCTCGGCATTGTGGGCACGGAGATAATCGTAAATACCACCGAGATGCTCACGAACCTTGCCGCCGCCAAACTCATAGACCTTATCTACCAGACCATCAAGGAATTCACGGTCGTGGCTCACGATGATGGCTGTTCCATCGAAAGCCTTGATGGCTTCTTTCAGCACATCCTTCGACTGCATGTCGAGGTGGTTAGTAGGCTCATCGAGAATGAGGAGATTAACCGGTTCAAGCAGGAGTTTGATCATCGCCAGTCGGCTGCGTTCACCTCCACTCAGTACCTTGACAAACTTTTCTGAAGTCTCGCCGCCAAACATGAAGGCTCCCAGGAGATCGTTCACCTTCAGACGCATTTCGCCTGTAGCCACATTATCGATAGTCTGGAAGATGGTAAGCTTCTCATCCAAGAGCTGCGCCTGGTTCTGGGCGAAATAACCAATCTGCACATTATGACCAATCTTGAGAGTTCCGGTGAAAGGAATCTCACTCATGATACATTTTACCAGGGTAGACTTACCCTCGCCGTTCTTACCCACGAAAGCCACCTTCTCGCCACGCTTGATGGTAAAGGTAACATGGTCGAAGACGGTGTGTGCGCCGTAATCCTTGCGCACCTCATCGCAGATGATAGGATAATCGCCACTTCTGAGACAAGGAGGGAATTTGAGGTGCATCTGCTTGTTGTCAACCTCATCCACCTCGATAGGCACGATTTTCTCGAGCTGCTTGATTCTGCTCTGCACCTGAACCGCCTTGGTAGGCTTGTAGCGGAACCGCTCGATGAAATCCTTGATGTCGGCAATTTCCTTCTGCTGGTTTTCGTAGGCACGGAGCTGCTGCTCGCGGCGTTCAGCACGCAACACCACATACTCATCGTATTTCACCTTATAGTCTTCTACCCTTCCGCAAGTAATTTCGAGGGTACGGTTAGTTACATTGTTGATGAAAGCACGGTCATGGCTCACCAGAACTACAGCCTTTGCACTCTGCGCCAGGAACTGCTCCAACCATTGGATACTTTCAATATCAAGGTGGTTGGTAGGCTCATCGAGGAGCAGGACATCAGGCTTCTGCAACAGAATCTTGGCAAGTTCGATACGCATTCGCCAACCGCCGGAAAACTCCTTGGTTGGGCGCTCGAAATCATCGCGCGTAAAGCCAAGACCGCTCAAGGTGCGCTCTATCTCAGCCTCATAGTTTTCGCCACCCATCATCATGTAGCGTTCATGTTCCTGGGTAAACTTCTCTACGAGCTGAGCATAGCTTTCGCTCTCATAGTCGGTGCGGTCGGCCATTTCCTGCTGCATCTTGTCCAGACGCGCCTTCATCTCGGTATTATGGGCGAAAGCCTTGCGGGTTTCCTCTTTCACGGTCGTATCGTCTTGCAGTTTCATCACCTGTGGCAGATAGCCGATTGTGGTTTCGTTAGGAATAGCCACAACGCCAGCAGTAGGTTTCTGCAAACCGCAGAGAATCTTGAGCATCGTAGATTTTCCGGCACCATTTTTACCCACCAGGGCAATGCGGTCGCGGTCGTTGATGACGAAACTTACATCATGAAAGAGAGGCTTGACGCCAAACTCTACTTTCAGTCCTTCTACTGAAATCATCTATTTTAATTTATAATTTACAATTAATAATTTATAGTTTTCCTAACTCCTTTTACGGAATGAGCAGGGATGAATCACCATAGCTCAGGAAGCGGAAATCATGCGAAAGAGCATAATCGTAAACCTTCTTCCAATCGCCCTTGAGGAAAGCACTCACCAGGAGCAGGAGTGTGCTCTGAGGCTGATGGAAATTGGTAACCAGCATCTTCACAATCTTATACTGATAGCCAGGAGCAATGATAATCTGCGTGCTGGAATGGAGAGCCTCCAAGCCGTTGCGGTCAAGATAATCGATGATTGCCTGGATAGACTGCATCGGAGTGATTCCATCTACCAGATTGCCATCTTCTGAAAGCTCGTAAGGATCCCACTGGTTTACATGCAGATCTTCTTCATTTGCCTCAGGATGCTTCAGCAGATGAACACCCATGTAATAGAGACTCTCGATGGTACGGACGCTGGTAGTTCCTACGGCAATGACACGACACTCGTGCTTGATGAGTTTTTCCAGACTACGGCGATGAACAACAATATATTCCGTATGCATCTGATGACCTTCGATTTCAAGACTCTTCACCGGTTTGAAAGTGCCGGCTCCTACATGCAGGGTTACTTCTTCGCGGTCGATTCCATGCGCATCAAGATCCTTGAGAACCGCATCGGTAAAGTGAAGTCCGGCAGTTGGAGCAGCCACACTTCCCTTGATTTTAGAATAAACCGTCTGATAGGTTGTCTTGTCGCTTTCCTCTGTCTTGCGGTTGAGATAAGGAGGAATAGGCAACTCGCCTACTGTTTCGAGAATCTCAGCGAAAGACACCTTGTCGTTGTCCCAATCGAAGTCAACCCAATAGTTGGTTCCTCCGCCTTTGGCAACCATTTCCTGCGCCTCAGAACCGAGAGCATCTCCGCGTCGCATGGTAGCGCTGAGCGTAAGCTTGTGGCCCTTGATTTCGAAATCACGCATCAGGCTTCCCTCTTTCCATTTCTTCAGATTACCGATCATGCAGAGCCATGAACAATGTCCGGTGGTCTGGAACATGAGTTCATAATCTGTAGGTTCTGCAGGCTCCATCAAGAAAACCTCAATAAGCGCACCTGTTTCCTTGCGGAAGTGCAGACGCGCTTGCATCACCTTGGTATTGTTGAATATCATCAAGGCTCCTTGAGGGAGATATGTGGGAAGATGATGGAAAACATCATCGCTTACCTCGCCGTGCTTATAGACCAGCAGCTTGCTGTGGTCGCGCTGGGCGATAGGAAATTTTGCGATGCGCTCATCCGGTAAATCATAATTATAATCACTAATTTTAATGTGTTTTGTATCCATTATTTATTTTACTTTTTGAACTTTTATTTCTGTACTAAAGATTTGCCATCTGGAAGGTGGCATAAAACACAACCATGATAAGGGTAAATATCACTACGGTCATGATTTTATCTACATCATCATAGTCGTAACCCGTACTCGTATACTGGTTGGAAATATACTTAATCTTTGGGGAGATGCGGTAATACATTCTGATGTAGATAAGATAAACGACAACTCCCACCACAGCTCCGATAGCCAGACCGCAAAGAATGTCGACCGGATAATGAACACCCAGGTAAAGACGGGTCCAACAGTTCACGAGCGACCATAATAACAGGGTCCACGTAACCAGTTTGCTGCGGATAAGCAACGAGAAGAAGATGGCTAACGACAGCGTATTGGCAGCATGAGCCGAACAGAAGCTGAAACTCTTGAGGCGCATATTGTCAACCACCTGAACCGTATACTTGAACATCGGGTCGCTGGAAGGTCTGCATCTTTCAGCCAGCGGTTTGATGATTCCATCCACCAGTCCATCTGCCAGAAAGATACAGAGCACCGCTCCTCCAACCACGAGTGCAATCTGACCCATCATCTCGTTGTTTCTTATCACAACAACGAAGAGGACGATATAAAGCGGAATCCATGTCCAGCCCGATGTAAGCGCCATCGCCATCTGATCGAGCCAGACATTCTCGCTGCCGTTAAACACATGCAACAGCTGCATGTCAAAATCTTGTATCCTACTAAAATCCATTCTCTTTATTTTAATCAGATTTTATCTTAATCAGATTTCCTCAATTGCCTTGGTTTCAATCCAGCCTTCTCTGCCGTCTCCTACCTTGATTTCACGCCAGCCTTTCATCGCCTTATCGGTAATATCAACGCGGGTTCCTTCATGCAGCAGGAAGAGGTCAGCGCTCGTCCTGGCTGGAGTCTTCTTCACATTGACAGAAGGAGCGATGATGATGGCTCCCGTACGGTTAATGAGCATCTGTCGCTGCTGGTAAGCAAAGAGATTACTCAGCAGGAAGACTGCCACGAAGAAGATTCCACCGAAGAAACCTATCTTGCGCAAAACGATATGCGAACCGAAGAGATAAACCAAGACCAGAACCAGCGCCATGATGATGGCTATGATGCCTGTCTTAGCCCAACAGTCAACACTCGTAAAGTTAACCAGCGCCTTCCACCAGGTTACGAAGAACATTTCGCTTTCCGGAGTAATCTTATCGATGGTCTTGCTACGTGCAAACTGCAGGTTGAAGCTGATGTCTTCATCGCCTGGCGAGAGCAGATGGGCACGCTCATAATTGAGCACAGCCTTGGTAATATTGTCTGTACGGTAATAAGCATTGCCCAAGTTATAGTAAACTTCGGCAGAAACACCATAGTTGTTCAATATTTCCTCATAGTCGCGTATGGCCTGCTGATAGTTACCTTTCTGATATTCCGTATCAGCATTGTTCTTGGTTACAGCGCCTGCAGAAACAGAGCAGCCCAACATCACCATGATCATCAAGACGAACGAATATCCGGTTGCACTCTTCTTGCGCTGCTTACGCGTTGCATTGATAGCATTTTCTATATCCATAATAGCAGTCATTGCTGATTCGAATGTACGGTTCATATTGCCGGCAGGGTCGCCCGGCGCATAGCGTTCAAACTCACATTCATCGAGCGCAGTTGTAAACTTCTCGATAGTTCTCTCCTCTACACAATGTTTTTCGAGCATAGCCTGAATGTTTTCACGTGAGAGCTTTTCGGCTGGCATGTTGAGCTTGTAGCTTACATAGCCCCACAAAGCACGGAGCACTTCATCGTAGAATTCTTCCTGCTTGCCACCGAGCATCAGCAGATGAGCCTTCTTCAGGCGCTTGGTTGCTATCTTGTTTGCCTTGTTGGAACGGACCTTTACCAGGTCGGCATTCTCGAGAGCACGGCGGCGGAAAACAATGAGCAGGGCAAAGAAGGCTGCCAATGGAACCAGCAGACTGGTCCAGTAGCCGAAGCTTCCGTAGAACATATCGTCAATATCATGGAGCTTAGACTTGCCCAGTTTCAGCGCATGAATGTCCTTATCCTTGTTGCTGAAATCTGAAGTTTCATTGTCTGAAGTTCCATCGCCCTTCTCTACATTCAGCGTAAACGGCTGGGTCTTGATCGTCTTGTACTTGTTAGCCGAAGTATCATAATAGGTGAATTCTACCGCAGGAATGGTATAATTTCCCTGATTACGAGGCACAGCCAGGAAGTCATAAATCATATTGCCTTCTACTCCATTGGCTGTAAGGCGGGTCTTGTCTGTCACCTTCGCATCGTACTTGTCAAAATCCTTAGGGAAGGTAATGACAGGCTGCTTGAGCAACTTCAGGTTACCGATTCCTCCTACCACTACACGGATGGTGATTGGTTCGCCAGCCTTCACTTCCTTCTTGTCGATAGAACCGGTAATATTGAATTTACCTACACCGCCCGAGAAGTTGGCTGGGCGCTGAGGCAACGGATCTACCTGAATATTCACACTAGGAGCAATAATATCTTTCTTTACTTCAACATAGCCTGAACCGCCATTGAAGAAAGCTTCCATCGGGTCAACGTTTCTGTTCTGCTGAACCACGATTCCCTTGAAGGTAATGGCTGGAATGGTGAGGCTTCCCGTCATCTGAGGATACATGACATACTGGCTCCATGTAACGCATCGGTAAGGTCGGCCGTTTACGGTTTCTGTATGGAAGGTCTTCTGCTGAGGCAGCGGAACTTCCTGGTTGTGGAATCCCTTCAAGTCAGGCATCTTGCCTTCCAGTTGGGTAAGGTCTACCTGCGTGTAAACCTTATAAGTAAGGAGCACCGGTTCCTGTTCGTGAACACGTCGCTTGTTGGCTGTAACCTTGATGAAGAGGTCTCTGCCTGATATTCTTGATCCGGCAGTTCGCATGCGTGGTTCATCATAATCATCCTGTCCTTGCATGGAAGGAGCGCCGTTGTTGCGTGCAGCATGGCCAGAAACCGTAATCTTAACCGGACGGGAAGAGAGTTTCTTACCATTTACGATGGCATGAGAGGCACCAATGCCAAAGGTTCCGTTCTTAGCTGCGTAGAGCGTATAGGTAATGGTTACCGACGATGAAGAGGAAGTATGACCATTGATCATCTGATAACTGGACTGCGACGAGGTATAAGGACCAGCGATTACCTCAAGTCCTTCTCCTACTCCGCCCATGCGGAATTCCTCTACATCACGTGTATTGATGGTATAAGCCACACGGAAGTTTTCTCCCGCCGCCACGTGTGTTGGTGCCGACACACTGATATGCTGGGCTTTCAGCTGCAAACTGAAACCCAGAAGCATTGCCCATATAATAATATACCAACCTATATGTTTCATGTTCTTAATATATTATGCTCGTTGTATTATTTTACTTTTTACCAGTTTTTCTCATATTGCTTGCGGCGAGGCTGGCTCATCGCTTTCTGCATCTTGCGCTTTGTATCCTTCTCCTGTTGGATGGCAGCGTTCAAGAGTTGTTCAGCATTATCTTTACTCATCTTGTCCTGATTGTTCTGATTCTGCTGATTGTTCTTATTCTGGTTGTTCTTATCTTTGTCGTTCTTATTCTTGTCTTTATTCTGATCTTTGTTCTGATCCTTGTTCTGCTTGTCTTTGTTCTTGTCCTTGTTTTTATCCTTGTTGTTCTTGTTCTTATCGTTCTGCTTGTTCTGCGTCTGGTTTTTAAGCAGTTTCTTGCAGAGGGCAAGATTATATCGGGTTGCATTGTCCTGCGGATTGCAGCGCAGGGCGTTCTCATAACATCCTATGGCCTGCGCATATTGCTGATGCTGCTGCATGACCACACCCATGTTGTGGTAACTTCTGGCGCGTCGCATCTTGTTCGTTTCCAGTTTCGAAGCATTCTCAAACTGTATCATCGCCATCGAATCCTTCTGCTGCATCATCAGGGCGCAACCCAGATTATAGACAGCCTGCGCATTCTTCTGGTTCTTGGAGATAGCCTTGCGATATTGCGTTTCGGCTGCAGCCCACTTCTGTTTATGATAGGCGCGGTTTCCCTGGCGGATGAAGTTGCGGTCGTTCTGCGCTCCCACCTTCGCCAAGCCCAGCACCATCAGGGCAAAAACCAATATATATCTTAAATATCTCATTCCTATTATATAATAATGTATAAACGTTTATCAGAAAGGCTTCCTGATGTCTTTCTTAAAAAACTTGATGTTTCTGAGCAGAGGATTCTTTACCTCCAGCAGACAGATTTCGATGATAAGCAACAGGATGACGAGAATACCTACAGCCTGGAACTGTTCATCATAAGCGCTATAAACCACACTCGTTACATCGCCTTTCTGCAATTTGGCAATATCATCATTCAATGCTCTTTCCGCATCGCTAGTATTATCTACATGTATGTACTGACCCTTGCCTGCCTGGGCAAGTTCCTTGCACATCTGCTCATTCAGGGCGGTCATTACGGTGTTGCCCGCATTGTCCTTCAGATAAGAGCCGTCGCCCATAGGGATTGGTGCTCCCTTGGTGTTACCTATGCCCAGGATGAAGACATTGATTCCTTTCTTGTTAGCAGCAGCCGCTGCCTCCTGTGCGCCAGGCTCATGGTTTTCGCCATCAGTAATTACGATGATGGCTCTGCCTACATTCTCCTGCTGGGTGAAACTCTTGGAAGCCAAATCGATTGCCTCGCCGATATTGGTTCCCTGGGTCAGGATAAGTCCAGGGGTAATGTTCTGAAGAAACATCTTTGCCGAAACATAATCGGTGGTGATTGGCAACTGCACGAACGCATCGCCTGCAAAGACGATGAGTCCAATTTTGTCGTTGTTAAAGTTGTCGACCAGATTTTCGATAAGCATCTTACTCTTGTCCAAACGGGATGGAACCACGTCCTGACAGAGCATGGAATTTGAAATATCGAGGCAGATGATGGTTTCAATACCATGTCGCTTATCGTGAGAAATCTTGCTGCCCATCTGCGGGCGAGCTACCATCACGATAAGAAGCGCCAAGGCTGCGAGCATCAGCACAAACTTAACTGTAGGGCGATATTTGGAGATGTTGGGCATGAGCTGTTTCAGAAGCTCCGGATCGCCGAGCTTCTTCAGTTTAGCCTTTCTTCTTCTCCATCCTATCAGTCTGATCAGAATCAGTACTGGTATAATCCACAACAGCCAGAGAAATATAGGATCTTCAAATCTTAACATTTTCTATTCTAATTATATCTTCTATTCGATTATCCGATAATCAGTAAAATATCTCCGATAACTGGTAAAATATCTCCGAAAGATAGCAGAATATCTCCGAAGGATAGCGGAATATCTCCGATAATCAGTGATGGCTCAGTATCCGGATTACGGAATTCTTCTGAACCAGGTGATGCGGAGCAGGATTTCTACCAGCAATACCAGGAGAGCTGCCAGGGCGAATGGCTGATAAGCTTCATAGCGCTTGGCGAAATGCTTGACATTAAACTTGGTTTTCTCCAGTTTATCAATGTCCCTGTAAATCTTCTTCAGCTCGTTATTGTTCGTTGCGCGATAGAAATTACCATCGGTTGTCTGCGCAATGTCGCTCAGCGTCTTCGTATCTATCTCTACCGGAATATTGACGTACTGTACTCCTCCTGCCACAGGCATTGGATAAGGAGCCACCTTGTTGGTTCCTACACCGATGGTGTAAACGCGGATTCCGTAGCTCTTGGCAATCTCTGCTGCGGTCATTGGCGAGATTTCACCCATGTTGTTACTGCCGTCGGTAAGAAGAATCACAACCTTCGATTTTGACTTAGAATCCTTCAGGCGGCTCACGGCATTGGCGAGTCCCATTCCCACTGCAGTTCCATCGTCAATCAGTCCCCGGGCGGCAATATCCGTACGGGTTGCCTGCAAGAGGCGTAACAGACTGGCATGATCGGTTGTCATCGGGCACTGGGTGAAGGCTTCACCGGCAAAGATAGTCAGACCGATGTTGTCGTTCGGTCTTCCCGAGATGAATTCTGTTGCCACATCCTTAGCCGCTTCCATACGGTTCGGTCTCAAATCTTCGGCAAGCATAGAGGTGGAAACGTCCATCGCCAACATAATGTCAATGCCTTCTACCGTCTTGTTGTCCCAAGCCGTATGGGTTTGCGGACGAGCCATTGCACAAACGATGAGCACAAAGCAGATGCATCTCAGCACCATTGGCAGATGGATGAGACGCACACGCAGGCTCTTCGGAGCATATTGATACTTTTTCGTGTCGCTCATGCGCATGGTTGGCGCATTCTTCTTCCTGTAGAGGAAATACCATAATATATAAGGTATCAGCAACAGGAGCAACAGAAAATAGCCTTTACTTGCAAATTCCATTTCTTTATTTTTCTATTTATAGCCAGGCAAAGAGTTTCGGAATAAACCGCTTTGCCCGGCGAAACGTTTCATAAGAACACCCTGCTTTACATCAGCAGCATGGCTGACTGATAAATGATGTAACCCAACAGAGCCAGACCTACGATGGCTCCTATCCAGAGGAGCGACTTGATGAGGCGGCGCTGAGATTGCGTCTTCTGCTCTTCGTTGGTCAGCTGCGGAACCACCTTTTCTTCAGTAGGTTTCTCATCTGTCTTGGTCTGGTCGATGAAGTTGATGGCATTCACCAGGTTCGCATCGTTCTCATTCACCAGGGTTTCATATTTGGCAAACTTCACGAGATCGGCAGTCTGGAAGAGTTCCTTCAGTTCATCAATCATCTTCTGGTCGCCTGCTTCACGCAAACGTTCGATGATTTCTGCACTGGTCATCTCCATCGCATTGAATCCGAAACGGCTCACAATATATTCTCTCAGCGTATTGGTAAGCTGGGTGTAGTAAGCCTTCTGTGTTTCCTGATTCTCTACGTGCTGCTGCTTGATGACGTTGATTTGATTCAGCGCCTTTTCATGAGCCGGAACACGTTTTACGATGCGGATATGGGTGATGATTGGCTTATTGTTCTTCAGCCTGTTGCGCAGATAAAGCCATGCGCCACAGAGGATTAACAGCAATAGGCTCAACCAAAACAGCGGGCTCCATTCACTCCAGGAGAAAGGATTGTCCTGAACATCCTTGGGCGGATAGAACTGGTTGGGATGAACCGTATCTACCGGCACGGTGAGCACCTTCAGCGCAAGCTGGTTGCCATGAAAGTTCTTGCCGTTTACCTTCACATTGAGCGCAGGAATCGCATACACCTTTTCATCAAACGAAGTCAGCGTATAGTCGCGGCTCACCACCATGCGGTCGTCGCCTATGTGCGAAGTGTCGCCTTTACTCTGCTCAACCACTTCCACTCCCGGCGTAATTTGCTGCTGCGGCTTGAAAGATGGCAAATCCACCTTATCGCCCTGCTTGACCGAAGCCTTCAGATGCAGCACAGTCTGCTGTCCTATCAGTATCTGCAGCGAGTCGATGCGTTGCTCTACCTGCTGGGCTTGAGCCAAGCCTGAGCACCCCAGAAGAGCGAGCGACAATATGATATTCTTTACTTTAAACATAGTTTCTTTACTTTGAACTTTGAACTTTCGTTTTCCAAGCCATAGAGCAATGTGTTTCAGATAACTGAGATCATCAGCCCCTCTGCTTGAAAAGCATCAGGAGCGCCTTCGAGAAGTCCTCGTTAGTGGCAATCGAAGTCCAGTCGACCTTGCTTTTGGCAAAGTCGGTTTTCAGATTTTCCTGCTGCATCAGCCATTGCTGGGTATGGGCCATTCGCAGTTTTTTCGAACTTGTATCAATATACATTTCATGTCCGGTTTCTGCGTCCATCACCTTGAGCAGTCCTACGTCCGGCAGCACCTTGGCACGCGGGTCGTAAACCTGGATGGCTACTACATCATGCTTCTGGTTGGCAATCTGCAGCTGATGCTGGAAATCCTTATGATCATAGAAGTCGCTAATTACGAAAGCTGTGCAGTGGCGTTTCATCACGCGGGTGAAATATTCCAGGGCGCAGCCGATGTCGGTACGCTGGCTTTGCGGCTGGAAGTTGAGCATTTCTCTGATGATATAGAGAATATGCTTTCTTCCTTTCTTAGGCGGAATGTACTTCTCGATACGGTCAGAGAAGAAGATGACACCTATCTTGTCATTGTTCTGAATGGCACTGAAGGCGAGTGTGGCAGCAATCTCAGTAGCCAGATCGCGCTTCATCTGCTTCATCGTACCGAAATCGAGCGACCCGCTGACGTCTACGAGCAGCATCACGGTAAGTTCCCTTTCCTCTTCAAACACCTTGACGTAAGGTTTATGAAAGCGGGCGGTCACGTTCCAGTCGATGTCTCTCACATCATCGCCATACTGATATTCGCGCACCTCGGCAAAGGCCATTCCCCTGCCCTTAAAGGCAGAATGATACTGACCTGCGAAGATGTTCTGACTCAGTCCGCGAGTCTTGATTTCTATCTTCCGAACCTTTTTTAAGATATCTTGTGTATCCAACTTATTACTTTGAACTTTGAATTTTGAACATTGAACTTTATGATTAGTGAAGCAAGCGAATTTTTCACTCTTCGTTCTTCACTCTTCACTTACCGAATCAAGGCACTTCCACCTTATTGATAATGCGGCTTACGATTTCCTCGCTTGTCACATTGCTTGCCTCAGCCTCGTAAGAAAGGCCGATGCGGTGGCGCATTACGTCATGAGCCACAGCTCTTACATCCTCAGGAATCACATAGCCGCGATGCTTGATAAATGCATAGGCTCTGGCTGCCTTGGCAAGAGAGATGCTGGCACGAGGACTGCCGCCGAAGGTAATCATGTCTTTCAGCTCGCCCAGTCCGTAGCGCTCAGGATAACGTGAAGCAAAGACGATATCGGCAATATACTGCTCAATCTTCTCATCGAGATAAACCTCGTTTACTATCTTGCGAGCCTTCAGAATCTCCTCAGCAGATGTTACAGGAGTAACCTCAGGAAGTCCGCCCTGAATATTCTCGCGGATGATGAGTTTCTCCTCTTCCAGTGTAGGATAATCGATGATTACCTTCAGCAGGAAACGGTCTACCTGTGCTTCAGGCAACTGATAGGTTCCTTCCTGCTCGATAGGGTTCTGTGTAGCCATTACCAGGAACGGACTAGGCAGTTTGAAGGTTTCATCGCCAATGGTAACCTGGTGTTCCTGCATGGCTTCGAGCAGCGCACTCTGCACCTTGGCTGGGGCACGGTTAATCTCATCTGCCAAAACGAAATTGGCGAAGACAGGACCGCGTTTTACATGGAAAGCCTCGTCTTTCTGTGAATAAATCTGAGTTCCCACCACATCGGCAGGCAACAGGTCAGGAGTAAACTGAATGCGGCTATAGTCGGAGCTGATAAGCTGTGACAATGTCTTGATTGCAAGTGTCTTCGCCAGTCCAGGTACACCCTCAAGCAGGATATGACCATCAGAGAGAAGACCGATAAGAAGGCAATCTACGAGGTGTTTCTGACCTACGATTACCTTATTCATGCCCATTACCAGATTGGTAACAAACTGACTTTGTTGTTCTATCCGGATATTCAATTCGCGGATATCAATAGCTTCTGCCATAATTCTATATTTTTACGTTTAATTTCTTAATTCAAACAATATATTTCCAAAACTAAACGCAAAAGTACTCAAATTAAGCCACAAAAGCGAAAAAACCTATCTAAATAATATTAAAAATGTTTCATAAAAGCTATTTTTAGGTTCTTTTAAAGAATAGCTTTTATGAAACAAACGAGATTTCAAATATTTTATCTGTTTTTATGCTTCATGTACCAAGGATGAACCAAGAAATTGTACACCAGCAACGATACGATTGTTGTAAAAAGCGCATAGTGCAACATCCCTGATTCAACCATATTATATACAGGATGATCTACGTCAAAATGCGCTCTCGCCGGAAGATTATGGAACAGGAATCCGAGACCGAGTCCCAAGCTCAATCCCAATTCCCAAGCCAGGAAGAACGAGTTCACGCTCGTGCCGCGCTGACAATGTTTGGCAAGCTTGATATAGAAGAGTAAGAAACGGCTTCCGATGATTCCCAAGCTGAAACCCAGCAAGGTTGGAACCACGATTTCTACAGCAAACTCCTGACTTCCGAACGAAATCAGTTCAGCAGAAGCCAACAATATCAGACCTACGATTATCTGACTCTTCAAATCTGCATCAGCAAAGACAAACTTTTCTGCCAGAAACGCCAAGACCAATCCTCCAAAAATCATCAGAAAAATGCCAGAAGAATGAGGCACAGAAAAGTATAATCCCGCAGAAAAAGTAATCAGGATAATATTGACAAACAGCGGAGTTCCCTGTGGCAGATAGAAGCGGTCGAGGCTGAAAACCTTGATTCCTTCGGCAGGCGCCTTGAAAGGAAACTTAGCGCGAGAAACCAGCACGAAGGCTCCCAAAGCCAGCAACGAAGCCGTAGGGAAAACATAGCCCATGCCGAAATAGTTGTAAACAAAAAATGCCAACAAGGGTCCTACAGCTATCGAAAAGCGGGCAAACCAGGAGGTAATATAATTAGCCTCGGTGCGCTGGAACGACTCGCAGGAATCAATAACCAGCGTACTGGCAAGCGTCATCTGAGCCAGTCCCAGAAAGGCTCCCAACAGAAAACGGACCGCCAGGAGAATCTCAAAAGAAAACCTGATGTTCCAGAACGTATCCAGATAGTAAAGAACCGAATGACAAACAACCACACTTAAAATGGAAAGCTGACAGACCATATTCCTGCGGTAGCGCTGCACCAGATAAGAGCAGAAGCCGCCAAACAGAAACAATCCCAAGCCGTATGCAAGAAGCACACACCCAATTTGCCACTGCTGGAAATTCTCCTGAATCAGGAAATAAGGAATGGCAAAAACGAGCATGTACACACTCGACATCAGCAAGAGATTGGCAAAACATAATCGCCAGAAGTCCTTGTGCCACAGCTTGATATGTACTGGTGTATTTTGTGTATCCATTATTCTAAACTCTTTTATGAATCTATCGTATTTATACTCTCTTACACTTCGCTAAAAAGAGAGTTTATGTTAATAACTCTCTTCAGCGCTAGGATAATCTACGGTCTTCACCGCATCAATATAAGCCTTCACACCCTTGGTCATTTCCTCGCCTACCTGAGCAAAGTGGCGCAGGAACTTAGGCTTGAAGCCCTGTGTCATTCCAAGTGCATCAGCATAAACCAGCACCTGTCCATCGCAGCCGTTACCTGCACCGATTCCGATCGTTACAGCCTTCACCTTCTTGCTTACTTCTGCTGCAAGCTGAGCAGGAACCTTCTCCAGCACGATGGCAAAGCAGCCTGCTTCGTCCAGTGCAATAGCGTCGCTGATAAGCTTCTGTGCCTCAGCCTCTTCCTTGGCACGAATACCATAACCGCCAAACTTATTCACGCTCTGCGGGGTAAGTCCCAGATGACCATGAACCGGAATTCCGGCATTAACCAGTGCCTTAACGGTGTCGCAGATTTCTACGCCGCCTTCCAGTTTCAAGGCGTCTACGCCTGTTTCCTTCATCATGCGGCAAGCGTTGCGCAGCGCCTCTTCCTTGCTGATCTGATAGCTGCCGAAAGGCATGTCGCAAACCACAAAAGCATGCTGGCAGGCACGCGCCACACTGCGGGCGTGATAAATCATCTGGTCTACGGTAATCGGTAATGTATCAGCATTTCCTGCCATCACATTGCTCGCCGAATCACCTATTAATATAGAGTCTATTCCTGCAGCATCTATAATTCCGGCTGTTGTAAAGTCGTATGCTGTCAGCATGGTTACTTTCTCGCCAGCCTTCTTCATTTCTCCGAAGGTCTTGGTGGTAATTTTCTTCTTGTCAGTAGATAAATATCCCATTTTTTTATTTTGATTTATTTATTGTTCTGCGTTGAATCTATTTCGCATTCTCCACGATGCGCTGCAAGTCAGCAAAGCTGAAACCTCTGTAATCATCTATCACATAGTCGGATAGCGGCTGGATGGCTTCTCTGCTGTTTGTTGTAGCAAGACCCAGGGTAAAGGCTCCTGAGGCTCTCACCGCCTTCAGCCCGTTGAAGCTGTCTTCCAGTCCTACACAGTCCTCCGGTTCTACACCGAAATAGGCTGCACCTTTCAGATAGCAATCTGGATGAGGCTTGCTCTCGGCGAAATCCTCGCTGGTCAGCACGCGGTCGAAATAAGCCTTGAATTCCGGGTGGCGGTCGTAGACATTCAGCATCTTCTGAATATTGCTGCTCGTTACCACAGCGCATTTTACGCCATGCTTCTTCAAGTCTGTGATGAAGTCTTCGAACCCAGCAATATATTCATACTGCATGGTCTTTTCAAACTCATCCAGTCGGGCTGTAATCTTAGCCTGTTCCTCCTTTGCGCCTGTAAAACCTTCGATGTGGGCAAAGACGGCTTCATCAGTGAAATACTTGTCGTAAATCTGAACGAGCGTCTGTCCTTTGATGCGATATTCGAAATCGGGCATTTCCGGATGATACTCTCTGCCTATCATTCCCCAGAAGATGGAGTACTGTGATTCTGTGTCGAATACCACGCCATCCAGATCGAAGAGTGCTGCTTTTATCATAATTTCCTTGTCTGTTTTTATCTATTTTTGCTTAAATTATATTGAAAACGGGTGCAAAGTTACGCAAAAAACTTAATATACGAGCATAATCTGACAGATTTTGATGTTTTTATTACGTGTTTTCCGATTTTTTACAC
>JAJXBQ010000278.1:0-3569 GCA_021640525.1 Segatella copri | reverse complement strand
GGGACCTACTCCCACAGGGGTACCCGTGAACAGCAAGTCACCGATTTTCAAGGTCATGAAGCGACTGACATAGGCAATGATATCATCTACCCGGAACAACATATCCGATGTATGGCCACGTTGCACCTCCTTATCATCAATCGTCAGATGGAAGTCCAGATTCTGTACATTGCCGCCCACTTGTTCCAAAGGGACAAAGGTGCCGATAGCTGCCGAATTGTCGAAACCTTTGCAAAGCTCCCACGGATTACCCGCCTCACGGAACTTACGTTGCAAGTCGCGTGCCGTGAAGTCGATGCCCACCGTCACCGCATCATAATAGCGATGGGCAAAGCGAGGAGCAATATTCTTGCCCAAACGGCAGATGCGCACCACCACTTCCGTCTCATAATGCACTTCGTTGGAAAAGTCGGGGATAAAGAAAGGTTTGCCATCTTTCAGTATAGCCGAATCGGGTTTCAAAAAAATAACCGGTTCCTTATTCTCATGTGTATGTCCCAGCTCCTTGTTGTGCAGAGCATAGTTCATTCCTACAGCAATAATCTTCATTACTTGATCTCATTAAAGTTCAGTCTGTTAAACATCACGGCCAGATGGGCATAAAGGGAAGTGTTCTGCACGACAATGTTCTCGGGAACACGGATACGGAACGGGGTGAAGTTCCATACGGCCTTGATACCGCCCTCTACCATGGAATCCGTTATCTGCTGGGCTATTTCGATAGGTACCGTCAGCACGCCTATATTGACATCGTACTCCTGCATCTTCTGCTTGAACTCGTCCGAGTGATAGATGGGGATGCCGCTCAGTGTCGTACCCACCAGTTCGGGCTTCACATCGAAAGCAGCCACTATCTCCAAACCGAAATGGCTTAGGCCCGAGTCGCGCAGCAAGGCACCTCCCAAGCTTCCGACACCGAACAGAAAGGCTTTGTGTATATTGGTAAATCCCAGGAAATCCTCCAGCACAGCTATCAGTGTGTCCACCTCATAGCCTACACGCGTACGTCCCGAGATATTGACATACGAAAGGTCTTTGGCAATTTGTGAAGCATCAATATTGATTTCCTTGGAAATCTGGGTGGATGATACGAATCGTTCCCCCTTTTGTTTCAGCAACTTTACATTAGAAAGGTACCACGGAAGCCGGCGCAAGGTAGGTTCCGGCACCTTCATGGTTTCTTTTTTCTGTAACGGACTGCTCATAGTTTCTTATTTAAGTTCTCAATATTGCGATTGGCAAAAGTAGTGCTTTTTTTCTAATCAGTAACACGGATGCAACAAAAGCTTAACATAATTTCTAATTGCATAATTCCACATAATATCGTACTTTTGGGAAGTTTAAAAGAAAGAAGTATGAAGAATAATGATTGGAAAGAACGGTTGAATATAGTCTATTCCACCAACCCGGACTACAACTATGAGATGAATGACGATGAGGAGCAAGCTACCCTCCCCCCTGCACAACAACGCCTGCGTGTACAGCTGGACCGCAAGAACCGGGGTGGCAAAGTCGTCACTCTTGTCACCGGTTTCGTGGGCACCGACAATAATCTGAAAGAACTGGGCAAATTGCTGAAAAGTAAATGTGGAGTAGGCGGAAGTGCCAAAGATGGAGAAATCATCGTGCAAGGCGACTTCAAACAACGTGTCATCGACCTCCTGAAGGCAGAAGGATACACGCAAACCAAGCCCGTGGGATAAACGCATCATCCGTCTCACTGCAACTGTAGAGGCATAAAAAAGTGACCGTTTAGGAATTCAACTCCATATACGGCCACTTCTTTTTATAGAATCGTTTCTAAGCGGAATTATTCAGCGCGCAAAGTAAAACGTTTGAAGTCAACAACCTTCAATTCAGGATCAGCTTCTTTCAAGACTTCTCTAACTGTCTTCTTGCCGTCCATGATGTCTTCCTGGTTCAGCAAGCAAACTTCTTTCAAGAACTTGCCAAGACGGCCCTTAGCAATATTCTGAATCATTTGTTCAGGCAGATGTGCAGCTTTCTCGGCAGAAACAGTAGCAATGATTTCCTTTGCCTTTGCCACGTCTTCAGCAGTAATCCAGCCTTTGGCCATGTTGCTTTCCATGTGGTCTTCGCTGTCCACGTGAGCCGGGTTGATACCAGCCTTCTTCAAAGCAGCCTCAACAGCCTTCTGTACCTGTTCAGCTTTTGTCTTCTCGATAGCAACATCTATTTCCTTCTGCTTGATTTCTTCAGATACGCCATCTTCGTCTACTGCAATCGGGTTCATGGCAGCAATCTGCATGGCAATCTGCTTAGCCAGTCCTTCTTCAACAGCCTTGTTGAAAGCAACAATAGTGCAGAGGCCATTTCTGTTCATGTGGTTATAAACCACAGTGCTTGCACCTTCTACAGTCATGTAACCATCCAACTCCATCTTCTCGCCAGTGATACCGCTACGGTCTGTTACAGCATCCTGTACAGTACCGTTGCCCATCGGCAGAGCTTTTACTTCGTCCAGAGTCTTGCACTTGTTAGCCACGGCAAGGTCCAGAATGTCCTGAGTCAATTTCACGAAATCAGCATTCTGAGCCACGAAGTCAGTTTCGCACTTCAGAGCGATGATAACGGCAAAGTCACCCGTAGTCTTAGCCAGCACACAGCCTTCAGAAGCCTCGCGATCTGAACGCTTAGCTGCAACAGCTTGTCCCTTCTTACGGATAATTTCCATTGCCTTGTCGAAATCGCCTTCAGCTTCAGTCAAAGCATTTTTGCAATCCATCATACCAGCACCGGTCATTTTGCGGAGCTTGGTTATATCAGCCATACTTACAGCCATAATATCTTTTTATTTTAATTGTTAATAATATCCTTATAAAGTAATTGAGAGTTGAGAATAGAGAATTGAGAATTGCCGTAAAGTAACTCTCAACTTTCAATTCTCAACTCTCAACAGTATGATTAAGCCTCTTCTTCCTTCATGAAAGCAGCAGCCTTAGCGGCATTGATTGCTTCCTCGTCGGACTTGTCGAGTCTTGCTTTTGTAGCTTTCTTCTTACCTTTGTTGGCAGGAGCTTCACCGGCAGCTTCCATGTCTACCTTTTCGGCCTTACGTTCTTCCAGACCTTCCTGCATAGCAGCGCAGCAAGCATCAAGAATAACTTCTACTGACTTAGTAGCGTCATCATTTGCCGGGATTACGAAATCGATATTCGTAGGATCGGAGTTTGTATCAACGATACCGAATACGGGAATCCCCAGACGATTAGCTTCACGAACTGCGATGTTTTCCTTCATTACGTCGATAACGAACAGAGCAGACGGCAGACGAGTCAGGTCAGCGATAGAGCCCAAAGTCTTGTCCAACTTTGCACGTTGACGTGAAATCTGAAGAATTTCTCTCTTGGAGAGGTTTGAATAGGTACCGTCGCTTGTCAACTTGTCGATGGTAGCCATCTTCTTGACAGCCTTACGGATAGTCGGGAAGTTAGTCAACATACCACCCGGCCAACGCTCGATTACATAAGGCATATTTACAGATGCAGCCTTATCGGCAACCACCTGCTTAGCTTGTTTTTTAGTAGCAACAAACAGGACTTTCTTTC
>JAJXBQ010000040.1:0-18229 GCA_021640525.1 Segatella copri | reverse complement strand
ATTATAACAATTATAAACTTTTATATTTCAACCTAAAAACAAATGAAAAAGAGATTTTTGGCGATATTGGCGGCTGTGTTGCTACCGTCATGTCTGTTCGCCCAGTTTGGAGTGGTTTCGCCGCTTCATGTGAATGGCAATCAGTTGAATGATGCCTATGGCAACAAAGTGGTTTTGCATGGTGTGATGGATACACCGAGTCCTTACTTCAACAAATATCGTTGGGGTTATAGCTGTACCGACAATAACATCTCGGCATGCATAAGCTATTATGACAAGATTTTTGGAGCACTCCAGAATCCTGCCAAAGGTACCTATTGTAATATCTTCCGTCTTCATCTCGAACCAGGCTGGACCAATGATCCCAACAAGAAGTCAACGGGTTCTGATACTGGAGAGGCTAATATATCGCGTTTCAGTGCTACCCGTTTGCAGAAGTATCTTGATGCCCTTTATCTGCCTATTGCGCAGAAGGCCATCAATCATGGCTTGTATGTGGTGATTCGTCCTCCAGGCGTATGTCCTAAGGATTTGAAGGTAGGAGATGCTTATCAGAATTATCTTAAAACGGTGTGGAACATTGTTTCCAGCAACAGTTGGGTGAAGAATAATTCAGGCATCGTATCCCTGGAACTTGCCAACGAGCCTGTTCATATATATAATAGGTATGGTCAGAGTTCTGCCACAGCCATGCGAGATTATTTCCAACCAGTGGTTGATGTGATTCGTAAGAATGGCTTCAAGGGTATTATCTGGATTCCTGGCACGGGCTACCAGAGCCAGTATGAGAATTATGCCTCTTATCCTGTTTCCGACAGCAACTTCGGCTATGCCGTGCATGTATATCCGGGATGGTATGGGGCAAGTGATACCAACTATGATTCCAACGCTTTCATCTATAATTTCCAGAAGCAGGTGCCTGTTGTAAAAAATAAACCGATTCTTGTTTCTGAGATAGACTGGAGCCCGGAGAAACCAGGTGCCGGTAAGTATAATGAGTTTGGACAGTGGGTGGCCAGCAACCTGGGTTCATGGGGAACTGCTACTACCAGCAAATGGGGCAATGCCTGGAAGAAGGTGATGGATCATTTCGGAAACATCAGCATGACGCTGACCAGTACTGATGATTATCTTGATATCGACAACTTCCTGAAAACTGGTCAAATCAAGGCTGGATTGGAGGCTAATCCGGAGGCTTGCGGTCAGACCTGCTTCTACTGGTATTACGAGTATTCCAAGAAAGACTATGCTCATAAGTCTGCTGGTACGTCTTCTTCTAACCAGAATACTCAGCCTTCTACTTCTGCCAATACCCAGGGCGAGAACATCATCAAGTCGTGGGGCAATGGCAGCGGATTCGTTCCTTCGGGCTGGACGGTGGCAGATAATGGCAGTCAGGTTTATGCCGGCAATAAGTCGAGAGGTCCTCGCATCATGAATTTCTCTGGTGATTTCAAGAATGCTTTCTATGTGAGAAGTGTTTCTGCCGATAAGGCTGGCTATATAGAATATGGTAATACCAACGGTTATACCCTGCCTCTGGTATATGGCGAGTATGAGCTGAGCTGCAATGTGGCAGCATGGAAGGGTGCTCCATATATGAAGGTGGAGGTGTTCGACCCTCAGAATGCTGTTCTTGCTTCTACCATCGTCAAGGCAAATGGCAATGCGAATGGCAAGGCGGGTGCTTATCTCTCGGGTACCAACAAGGTATTTCTCTCTTTCTATTCCATGATCAAGGGCAACTACCGTGTACGTTTCACCCCTGTGGCAGATGCCAAGGGCACAGGTGGTGCCTGGGTTGAGGCTCTGGTAGGCAATGTGGCTCTTTACTTCAAGGGAAATCCGCTGGCACTGAATGCCGTGGGACAGGTTCCTGCCGGATGGAAGATTGTTGATGCCGGAGAGCAGAAGGCTGCTGGTGCTGCTGGCATAGGTCCACGCATCTTCAAGTTTGCCGGTGGTGATTTTTCTACGGGTCTTTACATCCGTCAGAGCGATGCCGGCAAGGCAGGCTACGCTGAGTTTGGTTCTACTTGGGGCTATGGCTTCTCGTTGAAGCAGGGCAGCTATGTATTCTCTTATAATGCCGTGGCGTGGTCGGGGTCTCCTTATCTGAAGTGTGAGGTTCTCGACGAGAGCAACAACGTGCTGGGTTCTCAGATTATCCAGTGTACCAAGAATGTGAACAAGAACACCGGTGCAAATACTTATGGCAGCAATAGTGGTCAGGTACGATTCACCGCTTCCCGCACGGGTTACTATCACTTCCGCTTCACTCCTGTAGCAAACAGCTGGGGTGGCAGTGGTTCATGGCTTGAGGTAGTGGTAGGTCATCTGAAGATTTCCATGACCAGTGCTTTCCGTTCAAGAAGCATCGATGGCGGTTGGAACGATGGCACTACGGGCATCGGGCAGGTCGAGAGTGCTGAGAATATCAGCGGTCAGGAGACCAGACAGAACTCTGGCTGGTACACGCTTCAGGGTAAGCGAGTAGAACACCCAACCAAGGGTATCTATATCCATAATGGCAAGAAGGTGGTTTTGAGATAAAATATGTGAGATAGATTGTTAAATGTGAAAGATGGCCTCGCAAAACGTGAGGTCATCTTTTTATTTTTTGGTCTTTTTCTTTATCATGTGTTATTATGAAAATCTTTTGGAACGTCTACCAAACATGATTTTTATTTTTTGTAGTAATTTTGTAGTATATATAATAATAAGATATTTATTTTTAGATTTATGCTTTTATAAAAAGAAAACAGTTCATATTGATGAACTGCAAGACTGTTGTGAAACAGGTTAAATTGTTTACGAGAATGGTGCATAGTGATATGCGCCATTTTTTGTGTTATAACATGTTTCTTTTTTTAGTTTATCATAAAATGCAGAAAATGTGTTAGTTACGGTGTGCTGTAACAAGAGATGAAACAATTGGAACATCAAGAAAACACGTTCTCTTGACAGTTTTCTACCTTTGCAGCCGTGTTCTTTAACCAAGAAGTAATAACACCTAGAAACAAACTTAATTAAAATGATACAACATGATTGAACAAGTGTTTACATTTAAACGGACAGCAGCTCTATGCCTCGTGGGAGCCTTCTGCAGCTTGAACGCACAAGCCCAGAAGATTACCGTGAAGGGTAGTATTGTTGACGGCACAGGAGAGCCACTGATTGGTGCTACTGTGAAAGTGAAGGGTGATGCCACTTCGGGTGTCATCTCCGACATGGATGGTAACTTTCAGATTACAGTACCTTCTGAAAATTCATCCCTTGTCATTACCTATATCGGTATGGAATCTAAAACGATTAAAGTAGGTAAGAAAAGACAGTTTAAAATTACCTTGACTGATGACAATACATTGGGCGAGGTAGTAGTGGTTGGTTATGGTCAGCAGAAGAAAGCCTCTGTTGTCGGCTCTATTGCACAGACAGATGCGAAAACCTTGAATCGTCATGCCGGAGTTTCTTCTTTGGGTCAGGCACTGACAGGTAATCTTCCAGGTGTCGTTACTTTCTCTTCTACAGGTATGCCAGGTGAGGAAGATCCTAAGATCGTAATCCGTACGCAGACATCTATCAACGGTTCCAATGACCCTCTCGTCCTCGTGGATGGTGTGGAGCGTGCCATGAACACCGTTGACCTTTCTTCAGTAGAGAGCATTTCCGTATTGAAGGATGCTTCTGCCACTGCCGTTTATGGTGTGAAGGGTGGTAATGGTGTCATCCTCATTACTACCAAGCGTGGTAAGGAAGGTAAGGCTGCCGTACACGTGAAGGCGAATGCTACCATGAAGGTGGTTTCCAAGTTGCCTGAGAAATATGATTCTTACGATACTTTCCGTCTTCTGAATAGAGTGGTAGAGCGCGAGCTGAACATCAGCGACGAAAAATCCTGGGGTTCTTACAAGCCAATGGCTATTATTGACAAGTATCGTAACCCTGCTAATGCAGAGGAATGGGACCGCTATCCTAACGTGGATTGGCAGAAGGAACTGTTCAACAACACAGCCATGTCTTACAATGCCAGCGTGGATGTTTCGGGAGGTACCAAACTCGTGAAATATTTTGCAGCTATTGACTTCTCTCATGAAGGTGACCTGTTCAAGGACTTCACCAGCGGTCGTGGCTATAAGTCTGGTTTCGGCTATAACCGTGTTAACATGCGTGCCAACCTGGACTTCAATCTGACCAAGACCACTCAGTTCTCTACCAACCTTTTCGGTAGTAACGGTGTCCGCCATTTCCCTTGGGACAAGGCGAGTGATTCCAGTGCCTATTGGGCTTCTGTTTATCATGCAGCTCCAGATGCCATGCGTCCTATTTATTCTGACGGAACTTATGGATACTATGGTCCACGTAAGGCCGACTGTCCTAACTCTGTGATGAGTCTTGCCCGAAGCGGTGTGGAGAACCGTACCAATACACAGATTACCACCGACTTTATTCTTACCCAGAAGCTCGATTTCCTGACCAAGGGTCTGAAGTTTGTTGCCAAGGTTTCTCTTGACAATACGATGGTAGAGGAGAAGCGTGGTATCAGCGACCAGTATATGGATCCGCAGCTGAAGTGGATTAACCCTGATGATGGCTCAGTTTCCTATGACCAGAGCGTGGATTACCATGAGTCTGTGGCATGGACCATCAATGGCGGTAAGGTAAAAACGGATGCAACTTATCGCCGTCTCTATTATCTGGCTCAGCTCGACTGGAACCGCAAGTTCGGCAATCATGAAGTGGGTGCTATGGGTGTATTCAACCGCAACGAATATGCCAACGGTTCTTCTTTTAGGCATTACCGTGAAGACTGGGTATTCCGTGCCACCTACAACTATGCGATGCGTTACATGCTCGAGTTGAACGGCTGTTACAACGGTTCTGAGAAGTTTGGTCCTGACTATCGCTTCAAGTTCTTCCCATCAGCCTCTCTCGGTTGGACTATCACCGAGGAGCCATTCATGAAGAACATCAAGAAATATGTAGATATGTTTAAGGTACGTGCATCCTGGGGTCGCATCGGTGATGATTCTACCGGAGGTTCTTATCTCTATACCGACCAGTATTCTTATGGTGGTAAGACCTATCTGGGTGGTGATGCCGTTTATGATTCACCTTATACTATATATCGCCTTACCCGTATCGGAAACCCTAATGTGCGTTGGGAGACATCAGAGAAGCGCAACCTGGGTTTCGACTTCGGATTCCTGGGCGGACTGCTTACCGGTTCGCTGGATGTGTTTAGCGACAAGCGTACCGACGTACTCTTAACCGACCGTTCCATCCCTTCTTACTATGGTATGAACTACACGGTTGCCAATGTGGGTTCTGTGGATGCCAAGGGTTACGAGTTGAGCCTGAAGGTTAACAAGGCATGGAACAAGAATCTGCGTACATGGGCAAACTTCAATATGACCCATGCTACCAACGAGATTAAGTTTGCCGATGATCCAAAGCTTCAGGCAAGTTATCTGAACAAGGCGGGTTATGCCATCGGTCAGAACCAGAACAATAGTTACATTGATCATGGTTTTATCCGCAACTGGGATGATCTCTATGCCGTACCTACCTGGGGTAGCCATGATTCTGAGAAATATACGGGTGATGCCATTATTTCAGACTTCAATGGCGATGGTCAGATTACATCAGATGACAAGGCGCCTTATCAGTATACCCCTATTCCTGAGAATACCTTCAGTACTACATTGGGAGCAGAGTGGAAGGGCTTGAGCGTAACGGTACAGTTCTATGGTGTAACCAATGTTACCCGCAAGGTGAACTTCCCAACCTTTGAGCGTGAAACCCACATTGCCTTTAAGGAGGGTTCTTACTTCACGCCATCCAATCCGGGTGGAGAGTTGTCTTTGCCACGCTGGACCACAGTGGCAGACGAGGGAAATGCCGGTACCCGTTACTTCTATGACGGAGCTTTCCTGCGCCTGAAGAATGCCGAGATAGCTTATACCTTCAGGGGTGCTTGGGTGAAGCGAATGCATTTGAATTCACTCCGTGTATATCTGAATGGTGACAACTTGCTGCTCTGGACCAATATGCCGGATGACCGTGAGAACAACTTTGGCCGCAATGCTTCTGAAGGTGCTTACCCAACAGTACGCAGATTTAACTTAGGTTTCGACCTGACATTTTAAATGAATCGTAAATATGAAAAAGTTTATTAAAATATATACATTGCTGTTTGCGGCAGCCCTGTCTCTTTCTTCAGTATCATGTACTGATTACCTTGACAAGGCACCGGGCAGTGATATTGCCCCAACGGAGCCATATAAGAATTATACCAACTTTCAGGGTTTCTTGGAGCAGTGCTACAACGACATCCCGGGTCTCGCATCTACATCCTGGTATCATGGCTGCTGGAACTATGGCGAGGATGAATATTGGCAGCCATCAGAGACCCGTATGCTCACTAATGCCATCGACCAGGGAAACTATTGGGCATGGGACGAGGTGCAGTATTCTCCATTCCATTCGGGTATCGACCTGGACGGCAATCATGATGTGAACCGCGATTTCAAGGGGCGCCTCTGGGGTATGTGCTGGCAGGGAATCTATGCCACCAACCTGGGCTTGGAAAATCTGGGTAATCTGGTAGATGCTACCCAGGAAGAGAAGAACCTGATTGCAGGTCAGCTCTATTTCTTCCGTGCATTCTTCCACTTCCAGATTATGCAGTATTGGGGCGGTATTCCATACATCGACTTCCTGATTCCATCAGTTGCCGTGTTCAACTATCCACGCCTCACCTATCAGGCATGTGCCGACAAGGCAGCCGAAGACTTCAAGAAGGCTGTTGAACTGCTGCCTGTAGATTGGGATAAGACCACTGTGGGTAAGCAGAACGTGGGCAAGAACAAGTTCCGTCCTAACAAGATAGCAGCTCTCTGCTTCCTGGGCAAGAACTACTTGTGGGCAGGTTCGCCGCTGATGAATGAAGTAAGCAAGGAGAATCCTGACTTCAAGAATGTTAACGGATATAATAAGGAGTATTGCCAGAAGGCTGCTGAGGCATTCGGCGAGGCCTTGAAGATTAACAAGGAAGCAGGACTTTACCAGCTGTCTTCTTATGAAAATTACATGAACATCTTCTATACCTATGATCAGGGGCAAAAGATTCCAGGTGAGAAAGAGGCTATCTTCTACGAGAATTCAAGTAATACCAACTGGGTCTGGAATCAGGTGACAGACTATCGTCCTACCTGCCTTATTCAGGGTGGTATCAAGGTTTATCCTACTGCCAACTATGTGGATTACTTCGGTATGGCAAACGGTAAGCCTATCAAGGACATCACGAAGAAGGATCCCGACAGCGGCTATGATCCGGAATATCCGTTCAAGAACCGTGACCCTCGCTTCTACGATCTCTTCATCTACGATGGTGTGAAGTGTGTGAAGAGTGCTGGAAAGGATGCAGATGTGCAGTATGCTTCTCTTTATACGGGAGGAAAGTATCGTACGGCAACATCAGCCAAGGACTGCTTTACGGGATATTGCCTGAAGAAGTTCTGTGATCCATATCGTAATCAATTTGATGATGGTGGTGAACGTGGTAAGTTTATGCGCGTACTCTTGAGTATGATTCGTCTGGCTGATGTTTATCTGATGTATGCCGAGTCGGTGGCTCAGGGTTATGGCTACAAGGAATCAAGCCAGGCATTCAATCTGAGTGCCGTGGATGCCGTGAACATCGTCCGCAACCGTGCGCATGTGGATAATATTGCTGATGAGTATCTTACCAATCTGGATGGCTTTATGAGCGAGCTTCGCCGTGAGCGTGCCGTAGAGTTGGCTTTCGAGGGACACCGTTTTACCGACCTTCGCCGCTGGCTCCTGATAGACAAGGCTCCTTACACCCAGAAGATGGCTGTTTACTTCGACCGTGCAGCCGACCAGAAGGATGTTGACCGCTACGACGATCCAAAGAAAAATCACGTGCTCAACCTGAAGGAGGAGCCATTGATTACCCGTAAGTTTACTTCAAAGCATTACTGGTTCCCATTCCTGAGAAAGGATGTCAAGATGTATCCTGAGTTCTCTCAGAACCCTGGTTGGGAATAATTAAACAATTCGAGAATTTATTATGAAACATAATATATTTAATAAGAGAATGTCATTGGCGCTAGCTTCCATGCTAGTTGCCAGTGGTGTGGCAAGCGCCCAGGAAATGGCCGACACTACCAAGGTAAACGTGGCTTTCGGTCAGGTTTCCAAGGCTGACCTGATGGGCGGTGTCAGCGAGGTGAATGTCGAAGAGCTGCTGAAAAAGGACTACAGCGCCAATGCACTCAATGATCTTCAGTCGCTCATTGGTGGTTATAACGGAAATGTTTGGGGACAGGGTGCACTTGTTCTCGTAGATGGAGCTCCCCGTGAGGCTAGCACCATCAATGCCACCGAGGTGGAGAAGGTTACCGTGCTCAAGGGCGCTTCTGCCGTAGTACTCTATGGTGCAAAGGCAGCTAAGGGCGTAATCCTCATCACTACCAAGCGTGGTAAGGTGCAGCCATTGAGCATTGCAACTACCATCAATACGGGCATCTATACGCCTAAGGCTTATCCTGAGTATCTGGGTGCGGCTGAGTATATGACGCTCTATAACGAGGCGATGACCAATGATGACCCTACACAGCCGCTGAAATACTCTAAGGAGCAGATTTACAATACGGCTGCAGGTACGAATCCTTACCGCTATCCTGATATGGATTTCTACAGCAGCGACTACCTGCGCAAGTTCAACAACCGTACGGATGCTACGATGGAGGTGAAGGGCGGTAGCCAATTTGCCAGATACTATGCCAACCTGGGCATGACCTACAACAACAGTCTGGTGAAGTTTGGCGAGCATAAGAAGGACAAGGATTACTCCTTCCGCGTGCGTTCTAACATTGATGCCACCATCACCGACTGGCTGGGGGCTTATGTGAATGTAGGCATCAACATCTCGGACAACTATCGTGGACGTCCTGAGGACTACTGGTCAACAGCTACCAGCGTTCGTCCAAACTGGTATTCCGGTCTGCTGCCAATCTCCATGATGGATGCTAACAATTCAGCCTTGCAGCAGATGATAGCTGGCTCAAAATTCCACGTGCTCGATGGTCAGTATCTGCTGGGTGGAAACAACGATAACCAGTCTACTTTCTTTGGTGATGCGCTTGCTGCCGGCTACGTGAAGAATCACTCCCGTACCTTCAACTTTGATGTGGGTGTGAAGGCCGACTTCGACCAGTGGGTCAAGGGATTGAGCTTCGAGACAGCTTTCAGCATCGACTACTGGAACAACTACTCTGAGGCTTACAAGCTCGACTATGCCGTTTACGAGCCTACCTGGGCAAATGTGAACGGACAGGACATGATTATCGACCTGAAGAAATATGGTAAGGAATCAAGCAGTACGACCGAATATATCGGTGCAGCCAAATATTACCAGAACACCACCTTCCGTGCTCAGTTTGACTATAAGAACACCTTTGGCGGTGTGCACAACGTAAATGCTACTTTGGCTGGCTGGGGTTACTCCAAGTCGAATTCCGTGGACGAGAATCATGAGAGCTCATCTGGTGTAAAGGGTTCTTCTTACCACCGCACCACCAATGCCAACCTTGCCCTTCGAGCAGCCTACAATTATGCTCAGAAGTACTACGCAGAGTTTGGCGGCGCCCTGGTTCATTCATCAAAGTTGGCAGAGGGTCATCGCAACGCTCTTTCTCCATCAGGAACACTGGGTTGGAGAATCGGTCAGGAGAAATGGTTCAAGAATGCACTTCCTTGCTTCGACGATTTAAAGCTGAACGCTTCTTATTCTGTGCTCAACCAGGATATCGATATCTCTGATTATTATCTCTACCAGGGATACTATGAAGTGAAGGGAGGTTACTACACCTGGAACGAAGGCGGTGGCAACGGAACTCACACCACACTCTCCAAGCGTGGTAGCAACTACGGTCTTGATTTCGTGAAGCGTAAGGAATGGAGAGTAGGTCTGGAGGGTTCACTCCTCAACGGAACCGTAAGTTTCGACATGAACTATTTCCATCAGCTTACTTCGGGCTTGCTTACTGCGGGAACTGCTACCATCTATCCTTCATGGATGAATAATGACGGTTCTTTCATCACCTCCCTGAACTACAACGAGGATATGCGACAGGGTTTCGACTTCGCCGTAAACTTCAAGAAGAACATCGGCAAGGTGAAGGCACAGCTCGGACTCACAGGTATGGTGTTCGACTCAAAGGTTAACAAGCGTGAGGAGAAAAACGAATATAGCTACATGAACGCACAGGGTCAGGCTCTCGACGTGATGCGCGGATATGTTTGCGAAGGCTTCTTCACACAGGAAGACGTAGACCACATGAAGGCAAACCTCGACAAGGACGATCCTAACTTCGTGCCAAACCATACCTTCGGTGAAATCAAGGCTGGTGACCTGAAGTACAAGGATATCAACGGTGACGGCAAGATTGACAGCAACGACCAGCAGGTGATGGGTAAGTATGGATGGAGTGCAACTCCTTTCTTCTATGGTGTAAACATCACCTTGAACTGGAAGCAGTTTACCCTCTTCATCGCCGGTACCGGTCAGATGGGTGCCAAGGCATTCAAGAGCAACGACTGGATTTACAACCAGAAGAAATATACCTCTGTGGTTCGTGGACGCTGGACACCTGAGACAGCCGCTACCGCTACTTATCCACGTTTGACAGCCAAGGATAATACCAACAACTTCCGCAACTCAAACTTCTGGCTTTACAGCACAGACCGCTTCAACCTCAACAAGGTGCAGCTGACCTACGATATGCCAAAAGAGTGGTTTGAGAACAAGGTAGTGAAGGGTATGAGTGTTTACGTATTGGGCGAGAGCCTTCTCACCATCAGCAAGCATCGCAAGTATATGGAAACCAGCTATGGTTCACCACAGTGCCGTTTCTACAACCTGGGCTTGAAGATGATGTTCTAAAGGCTGATGAAATCATATCTTAGATATTGAAAAATTAGACAATAAAGAATTATGAAATTAAGAAATATATTCATGATATTGGCTTCTGCGGCATTGTTGACAGCATGTGATGATGTCTTTACTCCTGCTGCAGAAAACATGAAGGACATCAACGAGATGGAGAATGATCCTACCATGGCCAGGGGCTTCGTGCTCACCGCTTACCGTAACTTGCCAAATTACGAGGTGGGCACAGGAACGGATGTAGCGACGGATGATGCCGTGACGAATGAGAAGGGAGCCAACTGGTCTAAGTATGCCACAGGCTCATGGACCGTTCAGAGTTGGGACCCTACGGGCCGCTGGAACAACGACCTGTCTTCCATGCAGTATTTGTATATCTTCCTGAACTCAAACGTTTCGAACATCGGGTTCCTGAAGAATGCCAATGAGAACAAACTGATGCAGCGACGCCTGACTGGTGAGGCATACGGTCTTCTGGCTACCCATGCCTATTATCTGCTTCGTGCCCATGCCGGATTTGACAATGAAGGAAAGTTGCTCGGCACACAGCTCTTTGACGGATATGTAGGAACGGATGCTGATTTCAACCAGCCTCGCAAGACATTCCAGGAGCATGTGGATTTCATCCTGGCGAACATCGAGAAGGCTGACAAGCTGCTGCCTATGGATTATGAGCCAGTGACAAGCGACGACAAGGTGCCTGCCAAGTATGACGATATCCTGAATGTGCCTGAGGTGACATCGGTCAAGGATGGCAAGATGGGTATATATAATAAGGTGATGGGCGAGAATGCACGCCAGCTGATCAACGGACTGATTCTGCGTGCCATCAAGGCTCGTACCCTGCTGCTTGCTGCAAGCCCTGCCTTCCAGGATCCTGCCCAGAACAATGTAACCTGGGCACAGGCTGCCGATGCTGCTGCCGAGGTGGTTGACTATGTAGGCGGTCCATCAGGTTTGCCTTCTACAGGTCTTACCTACTACGACAACGATGCAGAGATGAAAGCCTTGCAGACTGGTTCCAATCCTCCTGAAATCATCTGGCGCAGTACCAAGAATGCAGAAGAGATTGATGACGAGAAGAACAATTTCCCTCCATCACTCTACGGAAACGGCAGAACCAATCCTACCCAGAATCTGGTAGATGCCTTCCCTGATGCCAAGGGTTATCCTATCACCGATGCACGCAGTGAATATGATGAGAGTAATCCATACGCCAACCGTGACCCTCGTCTGGCTAAATACATTATCTATAATGGAGCAACAGCGGGAGTTGAAAACAAGGTAATCAAGACGGGTAGCTCTTCTGGCGATGACGGTATCGGCCGCCGTAATGCTTCTACCCGCACCGGTTACTATATGAAGAAGATGTTGCGCATGACTGCCAACTGCAATCCTAGCAGCACATCTCAGGTAACCAAGTATAGCTGCAAGGCACGTTTCACCGAATTCTTCCTCGACTATGCTGAGGCTGCCAATGAGGCTTGGGGTCCTAAGAACCCTGGTACACATGCTTACTCAGCATACGATGTGATCAAGGCAATCCGCCACCGTGCAGGCTTGACAGACGACACTTATCTCGACGAGTGTGCCGGCGACCAGGCTAAGATGCGTGAGCTGATTCGTAACGAGCGCCGCCTGGAGCTTTGCTTCGAGGGATTCCGCTTCTGGGATTTGCGCCGCTGGAACCAGTTGGACAAGCTTACTTCTGTACAGGGCATCGATTGGAACAACGATACGTTTACCATCTTGCCAAATGTAGAAGAGCGCCATTTCGATAGCTATATGAACTATGGTTATATTCCATATTCAGAAGCTTTGAAGTACTCTAATCTCCATCAGAACAAGGGATGGAAATAAACCAGTTAAAAATGATAATGAACATGAAAAGTTTTAAGTTATTGAATACAATAGGCATTGCTGCCATGACTTTGTTGATGACCGCTTCCTGCGAGAGCGGTGACAAGGAATTTGGATATGACGGAGAAACTACTGTCTATTTTTCCAATGCTGGTTATGTGCGCACAGTGGAGCTGGGTGAGGATCAGGAAGCTGACCTTACCGACGATAACAACCACATCATCAACATCAAGGCCTGTTGTGCCGGTGGTTATGGCAACAATAATAACGTTACCGTGGACTATATATCTGATGCCAGTCTTTGTGATGGTTATAAAATCAATGGCGCTGCCATCCAGGTGATGCCATCCAATTACTATCAGATTGAGAACCCTAACCAGTTTGTCATTGCCAAGGGACAGCAGCTTGGAGGCGTAAGAGTGAAGCTTACTGATGCGTTCTTCAACGATGACAAGAGTTATGAGCAGGGCTATGTGATTCCTGTGAAGCTGACAGGTGCCCAGGGCGTTGACAAGGTGCTGGAGTCGAAGAATACTACATTCTGCCTTGTGAAGTACGTCAATCCTTGGACTGCCACTTATCTTCGCAAGGGTAAGGATGTGAGCAACGGCAAGGAATCTCACCGTGCTTATCCATATATAGAGAAGGCTGAGGTAATCAAGGTGGTGACCAAAGGCTTGTACAAGGCACAGATGACTGTGGAAGTGAAGGATGCTAGTGGCAAAAGCCATCCGGTGAACGTGCTGATGACCTTCAACGGCGATGACTGCACCATCTCTTCCGGCAGTGAGGGCGTTCAGGTTTCGGGTAATGGTAAGTTTGTCAAGAACGACCAGCTTTTGGGCGAATTTAAGCGCAACACTCTCTATTTGAACTACAACATCAAGAGCGATGCCTTGGGTACGGTTGAAACCACAGATACCATGGTGGTCCGCAATCGTGGCATTGGGTTCAAGACTTTCACTCCTGAGAAGTAAGAACATTTTTAATTTGATATCAGAATTATGAAAAAAATACATAATATCCTCTTGGCCAGTGCAGCAGCTTCCATGCTGCTCACTGGTTGTGCGGAGGACTTCGATACAAGCTACCCTGCCGGCGATAAGCCTGAGAGCGTAGCGATGGCTGACCTTACCAGAGGTTATGAAGTTCTGAAGAACTACACGGGCATGAAGCTGGGAGCTAACTTGACCATTGCAGATTTGAAAGCTGCCAATACTAGCTTTAGTACCGTTTTGGCCAACTTCAATGAAGTGAATGTCGCAGATGGCTTCTCCCATGCTGCTGTGGTTGCTGATGATGGTACGGTCAGTGCCGATGCTTCAAAAGATGAAGTTGATGCTGCTATTGCCGCAGGACTCGTTCCTACAGCTTCCCTTTTTGCACCTAACGCATGGAACATGACTGTGATGAAAGAGGCTACCAAGGATACTTGGGTAGAAGGTGAGAATCTTGATCTCCATCAGAAGTATGATTTCGAAAGCAGTGCCATCGGTGATGTCTTCGGAACTGACAAGGATTCCAAAGTGGCAAAGGATCCGACAGGAAAGAACGGAAAGTCGCTATGCATCAAGAAGGCAGCCAAGTTCATCGAGTTTCCTGTGAATCTGCCTGAGGGTGCTTCGCTGTCAACAATCAAGACCATCTCCTTTGATTATTATTCTTCAAATGTCAAGAAGGATGTGGTTATCAGAGTAAAGGTGGGTGACAAAGCCCTGCAGTTGAGAAACTTCGGTATTCCTACCAAGGCAAAGACTTGGGAAACATTCAAGGTGGATTTGTCAAAGGTTAACCTCACAGAAACATTTGATGCAGATGCTCTGAAATCTTCCAACATTACTTTGGTAATTGGTCAGGCAGCTGTTCCTCAGCAGGTGTATGTTGACAATATTGATATTTACGCTCCATATCAGAAGCCGGGTTATTATAAACCTCGTCCTGTAGAAGAGAAGGCTGCTGATGTAAAGAAGGCTATGTTTGCTTACGTTGATTCTGTTATGCAGAACTATGGAGACAAGGTGCAGGCATGGAATGTGGCTTCCAACCTGATAGAGGATCTCTTCTACTCTCTGAAGTCTTCAGAGAACATGGGAGCTACTGATGAGTTCTATCCTAACGACTATCTGGATGAGAACTGGGTGGCTGATGTATGCAAGGAAATCCATTCAAAGAAGGCTGATGCCAAGCTGTTCTACAGTGAAGAAAATATGCTGACGGATGCCGCGAAGACCGAGGCTGCCATTAACTATATCAATCAGTGGAATGTAGCAGGTGCACAGATTGAAGGCATCGATGCGAAGCTCGACGTGCCATACAACAGCAGTTCTTTGGCAGAAACTAAGGCGAATATCGACAATCTTCTTGCTACGTTGAAAGCTTCAGGCTTGCAGGTACGTCTTTCAGATATGAATGTATATCTGGCTGATGCTAGTGGAACTATTGCCGATCAGAGCAAGGCTACATTCGAGGATTACAAGGGAATGGCTGAACTCTATGCCTATATTCTGAACAAGGCACAGGATGTGTTGGGCGACAAACTCTATGGGGTATCTTTCTCTACTATCAATCAGGGCACTACGGGTGTAGGATTGTGGAATCATTTCAATCGCCTACCTACTTACGTGGGTGTGGTTAATGGACTTCAGAAAACAGAAATAAAATGGTAAGAAGATTATTTATATTTATTTTTGGGATACTGACATTCGCAGTGGCGCAGGCTCATGACGGGCCTGCCCTGCGAAGAGTTATCTCGCCATCCCAGCCGGTATGGATTATCCACATCGACACCTGGAATTCTCCGAATCCGCAGGCCATCATCAATATGGTACCTGAAGACATCAAGCCTTACGTGGTGTTCAACCTCTCGCTCTCTGCTACGGAGAGTATCTGTGCTGATGGTAAGAAGGTGGTGGATTCATGGATGAAGGTATGTGCAGAGAACCGCGTCTGGACCATGATCCAGCCTGCCAGTGGCGGATGCAGCGCTTTTGATGACGATGACCTGGAACTCTATGAGAGCTACTACAAGAACTATCCTAACTTTCTGGGATGGAACTATGCCGAGCAGTTCTGGGGATTTGATGAGGATCGTAAGCGCGAGAACGGAACCATTCATACGCCATCTTTCCTGAAGCGACTGGAGCTCTTCACGCATCTCATGAAGTTTGCTCATCAGTATGGTGGCTATCTTTGCGTGAGTTTTACTCAGGCATGCTATTCTGCCAATATGATGCCAGTGGCATACATGAAGCGTAATGCCGAGATGAACCGTCTGCTTTCTACCGATAAGGAACATTTCATCTGCTGCGAGAAGTACACCATGAAGAATGGTTTCTATGATATCGAGAGCAACTGTCTGGGTGCTTACTTGGGTGGATATGCCGGCCAGTATGGTATTCGTTTCGATATCTGCGGCTGGATGGAAGAACAAGATAAACTGGATGAGAATGGCAATGCCATCAAGGACCCTTCGGATGCTTCAAAATTTCTGAAGGAGTATTACAATGATTTCCCTAAGGCTTGTGGAGCCATCCCTATCTTGGAGCATGTGGCATTGACAGGTGAGACGGTGATTGACGGTCCTGAGTTGGTGACGACTGATAACTTGCGTGAGATCGCAACTTCCAGGACAGCCGATGGCTATACCCATCGCAACTGGGCTTGGTTCAATCACTTTAAGAATATCAACATCGATATGTTCCGCAAGATTCTGGATGGTACAATCCGTATTCCTTCCCGTGAGGAGGTCATTGCACGTACTAAGATTTGTGTGAAGAATGACATCAAGCCAAAGAATATCTATTCCAGCCAGAACGAGATGGAACCATACGTTTCGCCAGGCGGACTGTATGATGGTCTCTATCGCAGTGAGCAGGATGACAATGGTACACAGTGGCCTAACTCCACCTTGAACAACAAATGGTGGTTGAAGGTTTCAGGACGTTATCCTACCATCCCTGTGGTGTATGATCTCATTGACGAAGAGGCCAAGAAACTGCAGGTGGCTATCAAGAGCAGCGAGTATGCTAATAATGCTACTTGGAGTAATGTGACCAGCAAGAAGGCTTATATGAATAAGCTCTTCAAACAGGAATATACGGGTGATATCTATGCTTCGCGTCTGGAGAATACTTGGGTTTGCTACAACCCTTATCAGTATAATGAGGAGCATGTTCCGTTGGCTGCCACAAACCATGGTATGAAATTTATCCGTAAGTACTGGGTAAACAATGGACGCAGTGCCAAGGGTACATTGAAACCTGCCTACAATACCTGTAGACAGATTAAGATGAATCTCGCTCCATATTCTTTGGTTCACATGCGTGAGTATTCTGACAAGTTGAGTCTCTACATGCAGAACTACCGTATCAAGGATGGACTTCGTTATGGTGTGGGTGATGGCAGATTGCAGGATGACAAGAATCTCCCTGAGTATGCCCAGCAGACTGATACCATCATTGTGGTGGGAGCCAGTGCTCGGCCTACTATCTCTTGGAAGGATAATTCAGAGCATTCGGCAAGTACTGTTACCAGCGATTGGAAAAATGGTCAGTTCACGGTATATGTGAAGCATAATGGTCCATTGGAGTTGACCATCGGTAACTGTAAGGGCACCATGACTACAGGAAAGTTGAAGGATTCTGATGTGACTGCTGCTGTCATTGAAACTCCTGCCATGCCTGAGGCGTATGAGGGAGAGATGCAGTATGAGTTTGAGAACT
Source organism: Segatella copri (assembly GCA_021640525.1). Taxonomy (GTDB): domain Bacteria; phylum Bacteroidota; class Bacteroidia; order Bacteroidales; family Bacteroidaceae; genus Prevotella; species Prevotella copri_S. Next base: position 673 of record JAJXBQ010000040.1, on the reverse strand, counting down.
TCGATTACAAGAATGTGGGTGGTTGCTATGGCAACGCTTGGAACAACGGTTTCCGTGGATACTATGGTCAGGGCTGCTTGAACTTGGGTACCCAGAAGGGGGCTTCCGTTCGTGGCTACATTCCTGTTACCAAGCCAGGTAATTACAAGGTGGCTATCCGTTATCAGGCTTCTGCAGGTGATGCCGTTGTCAAGGTTATCTGCGGCAATCAGGCCAAGCAGGTTACACTGCCAAAGAATGCTTCTTCCAACAAGGAATGGTCGGAAGTGGAGTTTGACATGGACATCGCTGATGCCAAGGGAAATATGACGGTTAACTATGTGAGCGGAAAGAGAGCTGTGCTCGATTGCGTCCGCTTGAACTACAAGGGTGCCTTGACGGGTATCGCCGGTGTAACCACTGATGCCGACCAGGTAGACCATGTAGAGTATTACGACTTGCAGGGCATGCGCTTATCTGCTGCCAAGCAAGGTATCAGTATCAAGAAAGTTTATCTTCGTAGCGGTAAGACCTATACGGAGAAGATTTATAAATAACTAGTTATTAATAACAATTTTAATTTTTACAATTATGAACAAAACAATTAAGAGTTTAGCAATGGTTGCCATTGCATTGTTTGCCTCAAATCCGCAACCTATTGGGTTTCGTGGGATTTTGCTTGTAAAAGACAAAA
>JAJXBQ010000039.1:0-18315 GCA_021640525.1 Segatella copri | reverse complement strand
GAGTTGACATCACAGCTCATATCTCTGGTAAGATGAGAATGCATTACATCAAGATTTTACCTGGTGATAAGGTAAAGGTGGAGATGAGCCCATATGACCTTACCAAAGGTAGAATTGTTTTTAGATACAAATAATAATCATATATAAGGTTATGAAGACAAGAGCATCATTAAAGAAGCGTTCAGCTGACTGTAAGATCGTTCGTCGTAAAGGTCGTCTGTTCGTTATCAACAAGAAGAACCCTAAGATGAAATTACGTCAGGGTTAATGTTAAAGTATTGTAAAAGTGCCGTTATTTCAAAAAATAGTTGTACTTTTGCACCGCTTTAAACGAAAGGTATTAATTTTTTAATTATTTATTTAAACAATGGCAATAAGAATTGTTGGAGTAGATTTGCCCCAGAATAAGCGTGGCGAAATCGCATTGACCTATATCTACGGTATTGGTCGAAGTAGTTCAGCAAAGATATTGGATAAGGCCGGTGTAAACCGTGACCTGAAGGTTAGCGAGTGGTCTGATGACCAGGCAGCTAAGATCCGTGAAATTATCGGCGCTGAGTTCAAAGTTGAAGGTGATCTCCGTTCAGAGATCCAGATGAACATTAAGCGACTGATGGATATTGGTTGCTATCGTGGAGTTAGACATCGTAATGGTCTTCCAGTTCGCGGTCAGAGCACAAAGAATAATGCTCGTACACGTAAGGGTAAGAAGAAGACTGTTGCTAATAAGAAGAAGGCTACTAAGTAATTCTGAAGGAGGAAATTAATTATGGCAAAGCAAAAAGCAACATCTAAGAAGAGAAATGTACGCGTTGACGCTATCGGTCAGCTTCACGTTCATAGCTCATTCAATAACATTATTGTATCTCTTGCTAACAATGAGGGTCAGATCATTTCTTGGTCTTCTGCTGGTAAGATGGGTTTCCGTGGTTCTAAGAAGAACACTCCTTATGCTGCTCAAATGGCTGCTGAGGATTGTGCAAAGGTCGCTTTTGATCTTGGTCTTCGTAAGGTTAAGGCTTATGTTAAGGGTCCAGGTAATGGTCGTGAGTCTGCTATCCGTGCTATTCACGGTGCAGGTATCGAGGTTACTGAAATCGTTGACGTAACTCCATTACCACACAATGGTTGCCGTCCTCCAAAGCGTCGTCGTGTATAACGCTTGAGGTTAGCATTATTAATTAAGATACAAACAATATAGCATTTATATAATATTATGGCTAGATATATAGGTCCGAAATCTAAAATTGCGCGTCGTTTTGGTGAGCCAATCTTCGGCGCTGACAAAGTTTTGTCCAAGAGAAACTTCCCTCCTGGACAGCATGGCAACAACCGTCGTCGTAAGATGTCTGAGTACGGTGTCATGTTGGCAGAGAAGCAGAAAGCTAAGTACACTTATGGTGTATTAGAGCGTCAGTTCCGTAATATGTTTGATAAGGCTGCTAAGGCTGATGGTATTACTGGTGAGGTTCTTCTTCAGAATCTCGAGTGCCGTCTTGATAACGTTGTATTCCGTCTTGGTATCGCTCCAACACGTGCTGCTGCGCGTCAGTTGGTTGGTCACAAGCACATCGTTGTTGATGGTAAGGTAGTTAATATCCCTTCATTTGCAGTTAAGCCTGGTATGGTTGTTGGTGTTCGTGAGAAGTCTAAGTCTCTCGAGGTTATCGAAGCAGCTCTTGCAGGTTTCAATCATAGCAAGTACCCATGGATTGAGTGGGACGATAATTCAAAGAGCGGTAAGTTCTTGCACAAGCCAGAGCGTGCCGACATTCCAGAGAATATTAAGGAGCAGTTAATCGTTGAGTTGTACTCTAAATAAATCATTACATTAATGGCGATATTAGCATTTCAAAAACCTGATAAAGTAGTAATGTTAGAGGCTGATAACCAGTTCGGAAAGTTTGAATTCCGTCCTTTGGAGCCTGGCTTCGGTGTTACCATTGGTAACGCCTTGCGCCGCATTCTCCTTTCATCATTGGAGGGTTATGCTGTTAACACGATCCGCATTGCGGGTGTTGAGCATGAGTTCTCTTCAGTTCCTGGTGTAAAGGAAGATGTTACTAACATTATCTTGAATCTCAAACAAGTTCGATTCAAGCAAGTAGTAGAAGAATTCGAGAATGAGAAAGTTAGTATCACCGTTGAGAATTCTACAGAATTCAAAGCAGGTGATATCGGTAAGTATCTGACTGGATTTGAAGTGTTAAACCCTGATTTGGTGATTTGTCATTTAGATGCCAAAGCTTCGATGCAGATCGATTTGACTATTAATAAGGGACGTGGTTATGTTCCTGCTGATGAGAATCGTCAATTCTGCACTGACGTTAACGTTCTCCCAATCGATTCCATCTACACCCCTATCCGTAATGTAAAGTACGCTGTAGAACCATATCGTGTTGAGCAAAAGACCGACTATGATAAGCTCGTACTTGAAATTACAACAGATGGTTCCATTAGTCCAAAGGATGCACTGAAAGAGGCTGCGAAGATTCTTATTTATCACTTCATGCTCTTCTCTGATGAGAAGATTACTCTTGAGACTCAGGATCAGGAGAGCAATCAGGAGTTTGATGAAGAGGTTCTTCATATGCGCCAGTTGCTTAAGACTCGTCTCGTAGACATGAACCTTAGTGTTCGTGCCCTCAACTGCTTGAAGGCAGCTGATGTTGAGACTCTTGGTGATTTGGTTCAGTTTAACAAGACTGACCTCTTGAAGTTCCGCAACTTTGGTAAGAAATCGCTCTCAGAGCTTGATGATTTGCTCGAGAGTCTGAATCTGTCTTTTGGAACTGATATTTCAAAGTATAAATTAGACAAGGAATCTTAAAGGTTCGTAGTCCAAAAAGCAAAAACAAAAAATGAGACATAATAAGAAATTCAACCATTTAGGTCGTACTGCTTCTCATCGTAGCGCGATGTTGGCTAACATGGCTTCATCACTTATCTTGAGCGAGCACAAAAGAATCACTACGACCCTCGCAAAGGCAAAGGCTCTTAAGAAGTATGTTGAGCCATTGATTACTCGTTCTAAGAACGATACAACAACTTCACGTCGTGTAGTTTTCCGTTATCTTCAGAATAAGTATGCTGTTAAGGCTCTCTTCGGTGAGGTAGCTGAGAAGGTAGCTAACCGTCCAGGTGGTTACACTCGCGTAATCAAGTTGGGTACCCGTCAGGGTGATGCAGCTGAGATTGCTTTCATCGAGCTCGTTGACTTTGATGAGAATATGGCTAAGACTCAGAAGGCTGCTGCTAAGAAGACTCGTCGTAGTCGTAAGGCAACAAAGGCTGAAGAGGCTCCTGTAGCTGAGACTGAGGCTCCTGCAACTGAGGAGGCTCCAAAGGCTGAATAATTTTCAATCATCTCAGATAAATTTAGCGTCCTTGTCTTGACAAGGGCGCTTTTTTTGTCCCTTTTTCAAAACTATCTGCTCTTTTAGGGTTTTTCCTAATCATTATTAGGGATTTTTTTGTTTTTATTCTTTTAGTTCTTTGTATCTTTGCAGCAGAAATTTAAAGCTTAATGAAGATGAAAAAGATTATGCTTTTTGTAGCTTGCTCTTCTTTGCTGTTGAGTAGCTGCGATACTTATACGGGAAGTGGTGCTTATGCTGGTGCCACATTTGGTTCTATTCTTGGTTCTGCTATCGGTGGCTTGTCTGGTGGTCCTAGAGGTTCAGATATGGGTACTATTATCGGCATGGCTGGCGGTGCTGCCGTTGGAGCGGCCATTGGTAGTCAGGCTGACCAGAAGTCCCAGCAGCAAAGTGAATCTGTTTATCGAGATAGATCACACCGTGATCATCATTCTTATCAGGATGGAGTTTACCAGCAATCTTCACCTGTTTATTCCAATGACGAAATCTTTGATTCAACTAATTCGAGTGATGATAGAATTTATGATTTCAATGATAGGGATTATACTGGAAGTTACAGTGCTCAGCAGCCTGTTGCCACTATTCCTAGTTCTACACTGGAAGAACTTGGTCAGAATTATGCCTATTCATCCTCTTTGGAAATAATGAATGCCCGTTTTGTTGATTCAAATGAGGACAATACTTTGAATCGGAATGAAACAGCCAAGGTTATTTTTGAAATCCGAAATAACGGAGCTCACACGTTGTATGATGTAGTTCCAACCGTTATTGAGACCACTGGCAATAAGCATATTTTCATATCTCCAAGCGTTCATGTAGAAAGTATTGCTCCTGGTCATGTGATTCGCTATACAGCAATGGCCAAGGCTGATAACCGTTTGAAAAATGGTACAGCTTGTTTCTGTGTTTCTGTTATACAAGGCGGTAAGACGATTTCCAAGATTAATCAGTTTGATATTCCGACAAAATCCAGATAAGATTCCGGTAAGATCATGTATTTGTATGATAGTATCTTATTTTAGGATTCTGTTATATATAAAAAGGTAAAGGCGAGAATCATCATTGATTCTCGCCTTTACTTTTTGCTTTATCTGTATTTTGCTTTTTTAGTTCAGCCTTGGTTACTCTTTTCTTTTATGGTGCTCTGTTTTATTTATTACCTTTGAAGTAATTTTATTTGTTTCTTTTTTACTGCTGTGATGATTTTCCTTATTCCTGTCAGTAGTTCCCCATTTGTTTGGAAATTCATATTCCGTTTCAGCCACTTCGAAATCAATCTTAGGCAATTTTGTGTCTTCTGGCTTGTAAGGAATCGGGTTTTCCATCATTTCAACTTTTACGGTTGCTACACCTTGTGCTATCATACCAATTTCTTTTGCAGCCTTCCATGATAGGTCGATGATTCTACCTCTTCCAAACGGACCTCTGTCGATGACTTTTACGATAGTACTCTTGCCATTGCTAAGGTTTGTAACCTTGAGGTGCGTTCCGAAGGGATAAAACCGATGTGCACATGTTAAACTGTCATGATGTATTCTCTGGCCGCTTGCAGAACGGGCACCTGTTGCTCTTTTAGAGTAATATGATGCCTTGCCGTGCTGGTGCTTTTGTCCGTAGCATGGAACCAGGCTGAATATAGCCAAGATGGCTGTGATGAAAGATTTTGTGACCATATCTTCTTATTTTATAGCGCAAATATAAAAAAAAATGCTGAAAGATGCAAGTAAATCTCAGAAAATCAGTATCTTTGCACAAACTTTAACTTCATTTATGGAAAATAATATACCTCAGGAGTGGAATAAATTCTACTTGAAAGACGTATCGTTTGTGAATCTGATGATGCGCCGTATCTACAATGTACTGATTGTAGCCAATCCTTACGATGCGTTCATGCTTGAAGATGATGGACGTATCGAAGAGAAGATATATAATGAATATATGGAGCTGGGTCTCCGCTATCCGCCAACCTTTACTCAGGTTTCTACTACCGAAGAGGCTGCTGCCGTGCTGCGTTCTACCGTCATTGATCTGGTGATTTGCATGCCTGGCAATGCTGATAATGATGCCTTCGACGTAGCGCGCGACATCAAGGGTAAGTTTCCCAATATCCATTGTGTTGTTCTTACGCCTTTCTCTCATGGCATTACCAAGCGTATGCAGAATGAAGACTTGAGTATCTTCGATTATGTCTTCTGCTGGCTTGGCAACACCAATCTTATTCTTTCTATCATCAAGCTGATAGAGGATAAGATGAATCTTGAACATGACATACAGGAAGCAGGCGTGCAGATGATTCTCCTGGTAGAAGATTCTATCCGTTTCTATAGTTCTATATTGCCTAATCTTTATAATTATATATTGGAGCAGAGCAAGAACTTTTCTCAGGAGGCTCTGAACCGGCATGCGGCTACCATGCGTATGCGTGGCCGTCCTAAGGTGGTCTTGGCTCGTACTTACGAGGAAGCCCAGAAACTGTATGATAAGTATTCTGATAACACGTTGGGTGTAATCAGCGATGCACGTTTCCCGTTAAAGAGTGCTGCCAAAGCTTTTGGTAATGAGGTGATGCCTGAAGAGAAGCCTAAGCATCGTACGGATACTTTCGGTCGCGAGAAATGTCCTGATGCTGGTTTGCAACTCTTCCGTTATATCAGGAAGAATGATCCTTTCGTTCCGCTTATCATAGAAAGTTCTGAAAGTGAGAACCGTGCGAAGGCAGAGGCAGAAGGTTTCCGCTTTGTTGACAAGAACTCGAAGAAGATGAGCGTAGATCTTCGCCGTCTGATGGAAGAGCACATGGGCTTTGGCGATTTCATATTCCGTGATCCTAAGACTCATGAGGAGATTATGCGCATTCATAGTTTGAAGGAATTGCAGGATAACATCTTCAATATTCCTAACGATTCCATGCTCTATCATATCAGCCGCAACCACATGAGCCGTTGGCTTTGTGCTCGTGCCATCTTCCCTGTATCAGCTTTCCTGAAGCATGTTACCTGGGAGAAATTGCAGGATGTGGATGCTCACCGACAGATTATCTTCGATGCCATCGTGCAGTATCGCCACATGAAAAACATCGGTGTAGTGGCTGTTTTCGACCGCATGAAGTTTGACAAGTATGCCCACTTTGCCCGTATCGGAGAAGGCTCCCTGGGCGGAAAGGGTAGAGGTCTTGCATTCCTCGACAACATCATCAAGCGCCATCCTGAGTTCAACCAGTATGAGAATGCCACCGTGCAGATTCCGAAGACCGTGGTGCTTTGTACCGATATCTTCGACGAGTTCATGATGAGCAACAATCTCTATCCGATAGCTTTGAGTGATGCTAGCGACGATGAGATTCTGAAGCACTTCTTGCATGCCCAGCTGCCCGATTCGCTGATAGCCGACTTCTTCACCTTCTTTGAGGCAACCAGGAGTCCTATCGCAATCCGTTCAAGTTCGCTGCTCGAAGATGCCCACTATCAGCCGTTTGCCGGTATTTATTCTACCTATATGATTCCGTATCTGGAAGATAAGTATCAGATGCTGCAGATGCTGGCCTGTGCCATCAAGGGTGTCTATGCTTCTGTGTTCTATCGCGACTCGAAGGCTTACATGACCGCTACGAGCAATGTCATCGATCAGGAAAAGATGGCTGTTATCTTGCAGCAGGTTGTGGGTAAAGACTATGGTACAAGGTTTTATCCTACCATGAGTGGTGTGCTCCGTTCGCTCAATTATTATCCGATAGGTGATGAAGAGGCTGAAGAGGGTATAGCCAGTCTGGCCTTGGGCTTGGGTAAATATATCGTAGATGGAGGTCAGACCCTGCGTGTTTGTCCTTATCATCCGAATCAGGTGCTTCAGACATCGGAAACCGAGCTGGCTCTGCGCGACACCCAGACCCAGTTCTATGCGCTGGATATGAAGCATGTGGGCAATGATTTCAAGGTAGATGATGGCTTTAATATTCTCAAACTTCGGGTGAAGGATGCCGTAGAAGACCAGAGCCTTACCTATATCGCATCTACTTTCGATCCGTACGATCAGGTCATCAATGATGGAGTCTATGAGAATGGCCGTAAACTGATAACCTTCTCAAGTGTGCTCCAGCATGGAGTAGTGCCTTTGCCAGAGATTCTGCAGATGTCGATGAAGTATGGAGCAGGCGCTATGCGCAGACCTGTGGAGATTGAGTTTGCCTGCAATATCAATAATGACAGGAGCTGCGAATTCTATCTTCTTCAGATTCGTCCTATCGTTGATGCCAAGGAGATGCTTGATGAAGATGTGAAGGCTATCCCTGATTCCGACTGCCTGTTGCGTTCGCACAATTCGTTGGGTCATGGCATCAGCGAAGATGTGGTTGATGTGGTTTATGTGAAGTATGATGACCACTTCTCTGCGATGAATAATTTTTATGTAGCCGATGATATAGAACGAATCAACCGCAAGTTCCTTGCTGACGGCAAGAACTATGTGCTGATAGGTCCTGGCCGTTGGGGTTCCAGCGACCATTATCTGGGTGTACCTGTGAAGTGGCCGCATATCAGCGCAGCCCGGGTTATCGTAGAGGTGGCTCTGAAGAATTATAATATCGATCCTAGTCAGGGTACTCACTTCTTCCAGAACCTCACCTCTTTTGGCGTGGGATACTTTACAGTAGATACAAATACAGGTGAAGGCGGCTTTGTAAATAAGAAAATCCTGGATGCAATGCCGGCTGTAGAGGAGACGCAATATGTCCGTCATGTACGCTTTGAGCACCCGATGAGAATTCTGATGGATGGTAAGAAGCAGGAAGGAGCCGTCTTGATTCCGAAGGAATGACGGGAAGAGTTGTCTCTGAATAGACATCAGAAACGTTCTATTTCTAGTTAAAGATGTATTTACAGTAGAATAAAATCTTCGTTCATCGACGCTGAATGTCCGTTCATCGACGTTGAACCGCCGTTCAAAGACGTTGAACCGCCGTTCAACGTCTATGAACGGAGATTTCATCTGATAGTAAAGACAATTTTATTTGATATAAACAACAAATAATCCTGGGAATGTTTGGAATTTCCATCGAAAAGCCTTACCTTTGTTCCCAGCTAAAATGAATGCCTTATGAATATGTTAACAGAACAACAGACAGAAACAAATCAGACAAACGACAGGAAATATCTTGTCCCGTTCATTCTCATTACGTCGCTCTTCTTTTTGTGGGGCTTCGCTCGTGCCATTCTGGATGTGCTCAACAAGCACTTCCAGAATGCTCTGCACATCAGTATTACTCATTCCGCCCTTATTCAGGTTACCACCTATCTGGGTTATTTCCTGATGGCAATACCTGCTGGCTTCTTTATCAACCGGTATGGTTATCGCCGTGGAGTAGTCTTCGGCCTGCTCCTCTTTGGTGTGGGCGCCTTGCTCTTTATCCCGGGTGCTACGGTGGGCAGTTTCTCAGCATTCCTGCTCTGCCTTTTCATTATCGGGTGCGGTCTGGTGTTCCTGGAAACAGCCGCCAATCCCTATGTTACCGAACTGGGTGCCAAGGAAACAGCTACCAGCCGACTGAACTTATCGCAGTCGTTTAATGGATTGGGTGGCATTTTCGCTACACTTTGCATCGGTCAGTTCCTCTTCAACCAGACCGAAGAGGGCGGCAATGTGGTGGTGCCTTATACCATTCTGGGTATTCTGGTGCTGGTGATAGCTCTGGTCTTCTCGCGTGTAGATTTACCGGAAATCAGTCATGTGGCAACAGCAGAAGATGAGGCAGCCGGTTCTAATATCAGCAAACTCTTTTCCCATCACAAGATGTTCGTGTTTGGACTTCTGGCTTTGCTGAGCTATGAAGTGGCAGAGATTTCAATAAATTCCTACTTCATCAATTTCGTTACGGGCATGAAATGGATGGACGACCGCACGGCTTCCGTAGCCCTGACTTGTGCGCTGGCATTCTTTATGGTAGGCAGATTCCTCGGCTCCTGGATTATGCGCCGAATTAAGGCAACAACGATGTTGCTGATTTGCACTGTGGGGTGTGTTGTCTGTATACTTTTAGTCCTGTCAAATTTGGGTAAGCTATCGCTGGTAGCCCTGCTTTGCAACTATATGTTCGAGGCCATCATGTTCCCTACCATCTTCAGTATCGCCCTCACAGGTTTGGGCAACCTTACCAAGACAGCCTCTTCGCTTCTGATGATGACGCCAATCGGAGGATGCGGTTTCCTGTTGATGGGACTCATCGCCGACCGTACTCATTTCACACTTCCTTTTCTGGTACCGCTCGTAGGATTTGTCATCGTTCTGGCTTATGCGGCTCGTGAATATAAACTTGCCAAGAAGTAACTGGCGGTTGGGTAGAAAGATGTAAATATAAAGATGTTAAATTGCTAACTGCGTTTAGCAAAACCTTTGTGATTGGTAGGGTATAAGTGCCGAATTAACTTTTTTAACTCGATTGCAACACGAAAAAACGAGTTATCATTTTGTTGTCTCAAAAGAAAAAGGTAAATTTGCACTCGGTAAGGAAAGAGCCTCATAAGTTCTACACCTTATTATATATAAGATAAAAAAGAATGTTTCATTAAACAATAAATTAAGTAAAATTATGGCAGTAGATTACAAGAAAATCGGTCTTGTGAACACTAAGGACATGTTCGCAAGAGCTATCAAGGGCGGTTGGGCCGTTCCTGCTTTCAATTTCAACAACTTGGAGCAGCTCCAGGCTATCATCCAGGCTTCTTCAACATTGAAGTCACCAGTTATCCTCCAGGTATCTAAGGGTGCTCGTAAGTATGCTAATCCTACATTGCTCCGCTACATGGCAGAGGGTGCTGTAGAGTATGCTAAGGAGTTGGGTTGCAACCATCCAGAGATCGTTCTTCACCTCGATCACGGTGATAGCTTCGAGACATGTAAAGACTGTGTAGATTTCGGTTTCTCTTCTGTAATGATCGACGGTTCTGCTCTTCCATACGAGGAGAACATCGCTTTGACAAAGAAGGTTGTTGACTACGCTCATCAGTTCGGTGTAACTGTAGAGGGTGAGCTCGGTGTCCTCGCTGGTGTTGAGGATGACGTAGTAGCTGAGGAGTCTCACTATACAAAGCCTGAGGAGGTTGTAGATTTCGCAACTCGTACAGGTGTTGATTCATTGGCTATCTCTATCGGTACTTCTCACGGTGCTTACAAGTTCAAGCCAGAGCAGTGCACACGTGACCCTAAGACAGGTCACCTCGTTCCTCCTCCATTGGCATTCGACGTATTGGCAGCAGTTGAGGAGCAGCTTCCTGGTTTCCCTATCGTTCTCCACGGTTCTTCTTCAGTTCCTCAGGAGTATGTTGATATCATCAACAAGTTCGGTGGTAAGTTGCCAGATGCAGTTGGTATCCCAGAGGAGCAGTTGACTAAGGCTTCTGAGAGCGCTGTTTGCAAGATCAACATCGACTCTGACTCTCGTCTTGCTTTCACAGCAGGTGTTCGTGAGACATTGGCTGAGCACCCAGAGTACTTCGACCCACGTCAGTACTGCGGTAAGGCTCGTGAGTACATGGTTGACCTCTATAGCCACAAGATCAAGGATGTTCTTCATTCTGACAACAAGTTGGCTAACCTCGACTAATCTTCGAGATTTTACAACACAAGATATGAGCGGGAATCCGAAAGGGTTCCCGCTTTTGTTTTATCTTTTTTTCGCGATTTACTATCTGTTGTTTTCATTTCCCCTTAGCGTTTCCATGAGCTGTTCAGGTGTACAGTTTTTTAATATCACCTTATTCTCTTTATCCAACAGGTAAATGGTTGGCATAGCTTTGAGCCCGTAAATCGTGCTCAGGTGATTATCTGCTACGATGCGGAGCAGACTGAAGCCGGCTGGTATTGTCTGTTTGTCGAGCCATGCAGATATCTTGTGGCAGTTCTCGCAGTCTGGATCGTAGAAATATAAGATAACCTTCTTTCCCCTGTAATCGCTCAATTGATGAGGCTTGCCGTCTTCCAGCATAAAACTGATGTTGGTAGCCTGTGTGCCAGGCAAGTTCTTTCTTGCCTGTTTCAGTTTGAATCCTATTCTTTCTTTCTCGGTTTCATCGAAGTAAGGCGATTTAGCCATGTCTTCCAGAAACAGGGCGTATACCCTGTCGTTGCGCATGGGCGACTCAGGGTTCTCATAATAATGCTCGATGAGGCTTTCAAACTTCTCTTTGGATGGCTTCTGCTGGTAAGCTTTGGCTGTGAAGGAAGCAATACCCTTTTGGGCTATTTCCTGATTGAAACGTGCCAGAATGTCGATGAAGTTGACAAAGCCCTGTTCTGCCATCTCCTTGTTCGCCAGTTCCAGGGTGTCGGCGAAGTTGAAGTTGTCCCAATAGTGCTCACTCAGGTATGCTGCACGTTGCTCTACGCTGCGCAGACTGTCTGGCAGAGCAGGGTATGGGAAACTGTTCTGAGCCTTGGTTGGGGCTAAGGCTCCAACCAGCATGAAGAAACTGAGGAATATGAATCTTGCCATCATCTTTATATTGGAATTAATGATATTACTAACGCGTGCAAAATTACAAAATTAAATTGAAAGTCGCAAGGTTTTTTATATAAAAATAGTACGCTGATTTATGCTTAAAATCGTTAAAGTTGCACGATTTTCTGATATTTGTACAAGTTTTTCTGATATAATTTGTAATTTTGCAGCAGAAATCAATAATTCCCTAAAAATGGCAATTTCCTAGAAAAAGAGCCGTTTGACTTACGAAAGTATAAGTAAGATTTAAGAAAATAACCAAAACGAAATGAAACTGAAGAGTGACATTGTAAACCTGATTGTGAGGGTTGAGCATCATTTATGCCCTCAATATTGTGGTGTGGTAGACCGCCGACGCATTATCGCCTTTCTACTTCTGACGATAAGCGAGCTGATTATCATACCTTATCATATTATGCTCTTTTTGCTGGTGAAAGAACCTTATGGTTTAAGCCTCTGTGGCTTGCATACATTCGTGTTCTGCCTCCTGCAGTTCCTGATTTGGAAACGGAAGATTGCTTTCGTGAAGGGTATCTCTTCTCTTTATCTTCTGATGTATGTCAAACTGGCTCTTGATAGCGTATTTTGCATCAATTTTGGCTTGGCGAATGATAATCTGAGTGTTATCTGTAATCTGTTTGTCATCTTTATCTTGGCTATTACAGCGTTAAGCCAAACCTTGTATAAGACTTGCACCATCATCACGGTGGGTATGATACCGATATTGTTGATATATTTGTTCAGCACTCCGCTTATGCCTGCTCTGTTCAGTATGAAGACTATTTTCCTGGGTTTCGTAATGCTGGTTTATGTGGCAGTATATAATATGAGAATTGTAACCAAGGGGTTGCGTCAGCCGAAACGGATGGCTCGGGTTGAAAACAAGGCGTTGAATATGCTTGCCGATTTGAAAGATAATCAACCGGAAGCAGCAGAAAGCCTGATGAAGCGTCTGACTCCTGATGTCCGGCAGAAGATTATTACCCATGCTTCTGAACATCTGTTTAATGAAGAATTGAATAGAGTGGCATGGGATCAGGTTTGTGATGGTCTTACGTTCAGCGAAAAGGAAATATGCAAGCTGATTCTTCAGGGGCATACTTTAAAGGAAATTTGTGCAGAACTCAATAAGAGTGAATCAAATATCACCAGCCAGCGTTGCCATATCCGCAAAAAGTTGAATATGGACCGTCGCGATGATTTGAGGAGAACCTTGGAAGTAAGGTTCTATGATGCGCAGAAACAAGTAAAAAAGTCAGGAGCCGAGAGCTCCTGACTTTTATGGATATTCTTATTTCTTGCTCATTATTCTTCCAATCTGAGAAATGCTTTCGGAAGATACTGGATAATGTCGCTGGCGATGAGGCTCTCTTTACCCAGATCTTTAGCAGCAAGATCGCCAGCCAGACCATGAAGATGCATACCCAGGCGACAGGCATCTTCCTGTTTGTATCCTCTTGCCAGAAGACCGGTGATGATACCAGTCAGCACATCACCGCTGCCTGCTGTAGCCATACCGCTGTTGCCCGTACTGCAGAAATCAATCTTTCCGTCGGGGTGGCAGAGTGCAGAATAATGTCCCTTTAATATAATGTATGCCTGGAGGCGTTCAGCCAGTTCGCTTGCCTTCATCAGTCTTTCGGTACAGCTGCTGCTCGCATTTCCGGCAAGCCGGTCGAACTCCTTCGGATCAGGTGTCATGATGATATTCTTTGGCAACTGCTGCATCCACGCCCTGTGGCTGGAAAGAATATTGAGTGCATCGGCATCAATGACGAGCGGACAGGTAGCACGTCGCAGTTGGGCGATGAGGGCGATGGCTGTTGTCTCGTTCTGTCCCAATCCGGGACCTACGCCCAGCGCATCGAACATCTCTGTATCTACCGGTTCGCTGAATATGGTTTCTTCTGCATCCATCTGCAGTACCGCTTCAGGTACCGAAATCTGCATGATTTCATAATTCCGTTTTGGGGTATGGGCTGTAACCTTGCCCGCACCTGTTCTCAGACAAGCCTTGGTGGCTAATACCGAAGCGCCGCTCATGCCGTAACTTCCCGCTATGAGCAGCGCATTACCCATGCTGCCTTTATGGGCAAAGTCGCTGCGCGATTTCAGGAGCGGACGGATGTCGTTCTCTTCAAGTATGCGGCACCGGCATTCCGTATTCTGGATGAATTCCTGGGAAAGGCGGATATCGAGTACGCGCACTCTGCCCAGATACTGCTGGTTGTCAGCCATCAGCATAGCAAGTTTCTTCTGCTGCAGGGTAAGGGTCAGATTGGCACGGATGATATTGGCGTGGATATTATAGGAATTGTCCTCGGTCATCAGACCCGACGGAATGTCGATACTTACTACTTTGGCAGGACTCTGGTTGATATATTTCACCATCGCGGCGAATCCGCCAGCCAATGGTTTGTTGAGTCCGCTTCCAAAGAGTCCGTCCACCACCAGCGTTTCTGCATTGAGCTTAGGAGGGTCCAGGTTAGTGGTAATCTCAGTAAATTTCACTCTCTTTGCATCCAGCAGACGCTTCTTGTTGGCAAGACAGTCTGCCGACAGTTTATTCTGCACATTAAAGAGGTATACACTTACATCATATCCATCCTCGCTGAGCATTCTCGCCACAGCAAGCGCATCGCCGCCGTTATTACCCGGACCGGCGAAAACGACTACTGGAGTGCGGTTAGACCATTCCTCTTCTATGGCACGTGTCAGCGCTTTGGCTGCACGTTCCATCAGGTTGAGCGAACTGATAGGTTCGTGCTCAATGGTGTATTTATCCAACTCATGAATCTGAGCGCTTGTGAAAATCTTCATATTATCTGATAATCTTAGTATTATCTGCGCGAACTGTCGTGATAATTTGTCAACTCATGCAGATAAACGGTTATTTTCATGCAAAAGTACAAAAAATAGTTGATGAAAGCACGAAGTTTCATGTTTTTTTCGTAATTTTGCAGAAAATATTATTATAGAACAGACTATGAGCATAGTAAAGATCAAGGATAAGAGCTTCAAGACATCGATTCCTGAGGCTGAGATTCTGAAGAAAGTACAGGTCGTAGCAGACCGTCTGAACAAGGATTATGCAGGCAAGAAACCTGTCTTCCTGGCAGTATTGAACGGCGCATTTATCTTTGCAGCCGACTTGATGCGAATGATTACCGTGCCAAGCGAGATTTCATTCGTGAAGTATGCTTCTTACGAGGGTACCTCCTCTACGGGCAGCATGAAGACCCTGATGGGTTTGAACCAGGATTTGGCAGGCCGCCACGTGGTTATCGTAGAGGACATCGTAGATTCCGGTTTCACCATGGCTCACATGATTGAAGACCTGAAGAAGATGAACCCAGCCAGCGTTGAGGTTTGTTCCCTCCTCGTGAAACCAGGCAACTTGAAGATTGATCTTGATATCAACTATGCTGTTATGGAAATCCCTAACGATTTCATCGTGGGATATGGATTGGATTATGACCAAGAAGGCAGAAACCTCCGCGACATCTACACGATTGTAGAAGAATAGAAGTATGAACACTTTAATTTTTTTAGGCATGTTTGCCGTTTTCTTTGGTGTTACTATAGCCATACTTTTGTCTCCTTGGGGACAGAAATGGATGAATGAATATTAGTTTCTGACACAACATAAATATTTTATATATATATTAAGGTAAAAATGAAAAATATCGTAATTTTCGGCGCTCCAGGTGCAGGTAAAGGCACACAGAGCGACAAGATGATCGAGAAGTATGGTCTCGGTCACATTTCTACTGGTGATGTACTTCGTAACGAAATCAAGAACGGTACAGAACTTGGTAAGACAGCTAAGGGTTATATCGACAATGGCCAGTTGATTCCAGACGAGTTGATGATTGACATCCTCGCAAGTGTATACGACAGCTTCGGTAAGGATCACGCAGGTGTAATCTTCGATGGTTTCCCACGTACCACTCCACAGGCTGAGGCTCTGAAGAAGATGCTTTCTGAGCGTGGTCATAAGATTGCTGCGATGATTGAGTTGGCTGTTCCTGAGGATGAGCTGATGGCTCGCCTGATTAACCGCGGTAAGGAAAGCGGCCGTTCTGATGATAACGAGGAGACTATCAAGAAGCGTCTCAATGTTTATCATACACAGACTGCTCCGCTCATCGACTGGTATGAGAAGGAAGGCATTCATCACCACATCGAGGGTCTCGGTACTGTTGATGAGATCTTCGCTCGTGTTTGCAATGTAATCGACAACTTGTAATCAAAATAAAGAATCTTTCCCGCTATGGTGGGGAAGATTTATTCATTAAATAAAAAGAAAAGAATAAATGGCTGAATCCAATTTCGTAGACTACGTAAAGATACAATGCCGCTCTGGTAAGGGTGGCAAGGGCTCCATGCACCTGCGCCACGTAAAGTACCAGCCTAACGGCGGTCCTGACGGTGGCGACGGCGGACGTGGAGGAAGCATCTATCTCCGCGGCAACCATAACTACTGGACGTTGCTGCACCTCAAGTATCAGCGCCACTTCTTCGCCGAGCATGGTGGAAACGGTGGCCGTGATAAGTGTCATGGAACCGATGGCAAGGATATTTATATCGATGTGCCTTGCGGTACCGTGGTTTATAATGCCGAAACAGGCAAGTTTGTATGCGATGTGGCTTATGACGGGCAGGAAGTGCTGCTCCTCAAGGGCGGTCGTGGCGGATTGGGCAACTTCCAGTTCCGTACCTCTACCAACCAGGCTCCTCGCTATGCACAGCCGGGCGAACCTATGCAGGAGATGACTATCATCATGGAGCTCAAGCTCCTTGCCGATGTAGGTCTCGTGGGCTTCCCTAATGCAGGTAAGTCAACTCTGCTGAGTGCCGTATCAAGTGCCCGTCCTAAGATTGCCAACTATCCGTTTACTACGCTCGAACCATCGCTGGGAATCGTAGATTATCGCGATCACCAGAGTTTTGTCATGGCTGATATTCCTGGCATCATCGAGGGTGCGAGCGAAGGAAAAGGTTTGGGCTTGCGATTCCTCCGCCATATTGAGCGCAACTCTCTGCTGCTCTTCATGGTTCCAGGCGATACTGACGACATCAAGAAAGAATATGAAGTATTGCTGGGCGAACTGAAGAACTTCAATCCAGAGATGCTCGACAAGCATCGCGTGCTGGCTATCACCAAGTGTGATCTGCTCGACGAAGAACTGATTGAAATGCTCAAGGAAACTTTGCCTACCGATCTTCCGGTGGTTTTCATCTCGTCTGTTACCGGACAGGGTATCCAGGAACTGAAGGACGTGCTCTGGAAGGAACTCAATTCTGAGAGCAACAAGCTTCAGGAGATTACTGCCGAAGATACGCTTGTTCACCGTGACAAGGATATGTCTCGCTTCCAGCAGGAACTGGCTGCAGAGGGCGAGGATGTAGTAGAATATATTGATGAGGATGAAATCGAGGATGTTGACGACCTTGATGATTTCGAATACGAATAAATGTTATGATCAAAGAATATCAGGTAGCTTCTGGTGTCAAGGCTTTCTCTACTACCCGCAAGGGAGGAGTGAGCCAGGGCAACTATGGCGAATTTAATATCAATGAGTTTTGCGGTGACAATGCAGAACATGTGGCTGAAAACCGCAAGCGTCTTGCCACAGAGTTGGGTATTGATACAGCCCATATCATCATGCCCCATCAGGTACATGGAGTAGAGGTGCGCAATATTGCCGGTGAGTTTCTCACCATGCCTGAGAATATCCGCAAGATGGTGCTCGAAGGTGTAGATGCCGTGATGACTGACCAGAAAGGTGTATGTATCGGTGTTTCTACTGCCGATTGCATCCCTGTGCTTCTTTATGATGAGGAGCATCAGGCTGTGGCTGCTATCCATGCCGGCTGGCGTGGCACGTTGGCTCGCATCGTGCATAAAACCATTCAGGAGATGGCGTTTACCTATCATACCGACCCGAAGAAGTTGAAGGCGGTGATAGGTCCGGGCATTTCGCTCGACCATTTCGAGGTGGGCGATGAGGTTTACGAGGCGTTCGAGCAGGCAGCTTTCCCTATGGAAGAGATTGCCGAACAGCGTCCTAATGCCGCCTTCTCGGTTGATCCTGCTGAGCGTGAGCGCCTGGCTGCTGAGGGTAATATCGTGCAGCCGCTGAAATGGCATCTCAATCTTCCGCTCTGCAACAGACAGATTCTTCTGCATTGTGGAGTGCCCGAAGAGAATATCCAGGATTGTGGCATCTGTACCTTTGCCCATAGCGATGAGTACTTCTCTGCCAGAAAGCTGGGTATCGAGAGTGGCAGAATCTATACAGGCATCTTGTTGAAGTAAAAGCCTGGTAGCAGGTAAGTATCAGATAGTTTTCAAGATAACATCCATTTTTCCTTTTCTGTAAGAACGGAGAGGGAGAAATGGATGTTTTTCAGTTAATAGTTAATAGTTTATAGAATATTTTG
>JAJXBQ010000277.1:0-3612 GCA_021640525.1 Segatella copri | reverse complement strand
ACCCCATATAGGATAAAAAAATGCATTACCTTTGCAAACGTAAAAAGAAAGCTAGCACAACGCTAGTTTAATTATTAACAACAAAACTATTAAGATTATGGATTGCATTTTTAAAATTACAAACGCAGTAAAGAAGATTGGTTTCGTAATTCTTCTTGCAGAGTTGGCCGTTATCGCCTATATGAACGTAATGTAAGAAATCTCTCTATAGATTAAAGATATATTAAGGAGGAAGTTTTCTACATACTAAGGTAATTAGATTGTAAAAGGTCAACAACATAAGTTGTCAGAACGAGTAAGTTCTTCGAAAAGTAAATGATAATAATTAGGTACAGTCCTATCAGGGAGGAGTCTGAAGGAAATGTACAAGATTTGAGGCTCTTGCAGAGATGCAAAGAGCCTTTTTTCGTATTCACCCCTACGCTATCCTTACCATAAAAAAACTAAAGAACCCTGCTTTTTTACACCTTATTATATATAAAAGTAAGAAAAAGCGACGATAATTCTTTCTTATCTCCAACATTTTTTGTAATTTTGCAGCCAAATAACAAAAATATATTAGCTAATATGGAACAAAAGAACTTTAAACGTACTACCGTGACTGCGGCTTTGCCTTATGCCAACGGTGGTGTGCACATCGGTCACCTGGCAGGTGTATACGTGCCAGCCGATATCTATGTTCGCTATCTCCGCCTCAAGAAGCAGGATGTTGTCTTCATCGGCGGTAGCGATGAGCATGGTGTACCTGTTACTATCCGTGCCAAGAAAGAAGGAATTACCGTACAGGAGGTGGTTGACCGCTATCACAATCTCATTAAGAAGAGCTTCGAGGCCTTCGGTATCTCTTTTGATATTTACAGCCGTACCACTTCGCCTACTCACAATAAGTTTGCTTCAGACTTCTTCCGCACACTCTATGACAAGGGCGTATTGGAAGAAAAGGTAGAGGAGCAGTTCTGCGACGAGGTAACAGGCGAATTCCTTACCGACCGTAATATCGTAGGTACTTGCCCTCGCTGTGGTGCAGAGGGTGCTTATGGCGACCAATGCGAGAAATGTGGTGCTACCCTATCTCCTGAGGAGCTCATCAACCCTACCAACAAGAACAACCCTGGTCATGGTCTCGTAAAGAAGCCTACCAAGAACTGGTATCTTCCATTGAACAAGTATCAGGATTGGTTGAAGAAGTGGATTCTGGAAGGCCACAAAGAGTGGCGTACCAATGTTTACGGCCAATGCAAGAGCTGGTTGGATATGGATCTTCAGCCACGTGCGATGACACGCGACTTGGATTGGGGTATTCCTGTTCCAGTAGAGGGTGCAGATGGAAAGGTGCTCTACGTTTGGTTCGATGCACCTATCGGCTACATTTCTAATACCAAGGAACTCTGCGATGCTCATCCAGAAAAGTGGGGAACATGGCAGAAGTGGTGGCAGGATCCTGAAACTCGTCTTGTTCACTTCATCGGTAAGGACAATATCGTGTTCCACTGCATCATCTTCCCTACTATGCTGAAGGCTCACGGCGACTATATCTTGCCAGACAACGTACCAGCCAACGAGTTCCTGAACCTGGAGGATGATAAGATTTCTACATCCCGCAACTGGGCTGTATGGTTGCACGAGTATCTCGTAGATTTGCCAGGCAAGCAGGATGTATTGCGCTATGTATTGACAGCCAATGCGCCTGAGACCAAGGATAACAACTTTACCTGGAAGGATTTCCAGGAGCGCAACAACTCTGAGTTGGTTGCCGTTTACGGTAACTTCGTAAACCGTGCCCTCCAGCTCACCAAGAAGTATTGGGGTGGCGTAGTTCCTGCCTGTGGTGAATTGCAGGAGGTAGATGAGAAGGCTATCGCTGAGTTTAAGGACGTGAAGGAGAAGGTAGAGCAGTATCTCAACGTATTCAAGTTCCGTGAGGCTCAGAAAGAGGCTATGAACCTGGCTCGTATCGGTAACCGATACATCACAGAGTGTGAGCCTTGGAAGGTTTGGAAGACCGATCCTAAGCGTGTGGAGACCATCCTGAACATCTCCCTCCAGTTGGTTGCCAACCTCGCTATCGCCTTCGAGCCATTCTTGCCATTCTCTTCAGAGAAGCTCCGCAAGATGATCAATATGCCTAACTTCGAGTGGACTCAGCTCGGCAGCACAGATTTGCTCAAGGCTGGTACCCAGCTCGGTGAGCCTGAATTGCTCTTCGAGAAAATTGAGGATGAGGTTATCGAAAGACAGCTCCAGAAGCTCGCTGACACCAAGAAGGCTAACGAGGAGGCTTCTTATCAGGCTGCTCCTATCAAGCCAGAGGTTAGCTTCGATGATTTCGAGAAACTCGATATCCGCGTAGGCCACATTCTGAACTGCGAGAAGGTAAAGAAGTCTAAGAAGCTCCTGAAGTTCACCATCGATGATGGTTCTGGCGTAGAGCGCACCATCTGCTCAGGTATTGCAGCCTACTACGAGCCAGAGCAGCTGATTGGCAAGGACGTATTGTTCGTAGCCAACTTTGCTCCTCGCAAGATGATGGGCATCGAGAGTCAGGGTATGATTCTGAGTGCAGTCAACTTCGACGGCTCTTTGAATGTAACTTCTCTCCTTGGCAAGGTTAAGCCAGGAAGCCAGGTTGGATAAAGAATCATAGAATCATCTGATTATCAGATAAGGTAAAAGCCTCAAATCCTTTGCGGATTTGAGGCTTTTCTTATTTCTATCCAAATATTCTTTTATAATGTAAAGCGATAACCTACGGTAAAGGTCAGAGCCTTGTTCTTGCAGTTATCCCAGTCGCCCTTGCTAGCCTTCGTCAGACTCACGTTGTATCGGGCATCCAGAATCACATTCATATATTCATAGCTCAAGCCCAAAGGAATGGCAACGTCTACCTTCTTGGCAGGCCAAGTAGCTTCGGTCTCGTGCATTTCCTTGTATGTAATAGACCCATTCTTGTCCTTCTGAAGGTCGGTTTCCTCTCTTTTCACCTTACCGTCGCCACAAAGGAATCCCACCTGAACACCTGCATTCAACGATAACCCCTCTACAAGATAGGCTTTCAGCATGAGCGGTACCTGGATATAATCAAGGTTCACATGATGATTCTTAATACCTGTATATTCCCCTTTTTCAGCATTCTCAGTCAACTCGCAGTCAGGGAATCGCATACCCTGTCGGGCATAATAAGCACCCAGCGTAATACCCAGGCTCTTATCTATGCGATATTCCACATCTACGCCACCCATGAATCCAGCCTGATACTTAGACTCTAGCGAGGTTCCCTCCAAAGTTTCCAGAGTCAATCCGCTCCAGTTAGCCAGAGTTACACCTATACGAGGAATTACCGAGAATCTACCTACCGGATTCTCCACTTCTTGTGCCTTTGCTCCCACAACAGCAAGCAGCAGCACCATCATTATAACTATTTTCTTTTTCATTTCCACAACAGTTTGTATATCATAATAACAAGAAACAAGGGATAATATTGCATCCAACAGTCATTTTTCTCCATTACAGACCTGTTCTCGTAAAGTGTTAAAAATCCTAACTCGCTCTAAATTGGGCTTTGATTGAAAATCAAGAAGTTGGGCGTTTGCCTATATTATATAGGTAACAATA
>JAJXBQ010000276.1:0-3654 GCA_021640525.1 Segatella copri | reverse complement strand
ATTATAAATATCGTGGCTGAAACAAAGTACATCTTCGTAACTGGTGGTGTGGTTTCTTCTTTGGGTAAAGGAATCATATCTTCATCCATCGGTAAACTTCTTCAAGCAAGAGGTTACAACATTACTATCCAAAAGTTTGACCCATACATCAACATCGACCCGGGTACGCTGAACCCGTATGAGCATGGTGAGTGCTACGTAACGGTAGATGGTATGGAGACCGACCTCGACCTCGGACACTACGAGCGATTCACCGGCATTCAGACTACAAAAGCGAATTCTCTCACCACTGGTCGTATCTACAAGGCAGTCATCGACAAGGAGCGTCGTGGCGATTATCTCGGCAAAACCATCCAGGTGGTGCCTCACATCACCGACGAGATCAAGCGCAACGTGAAGCTGCTCGGCAAGAAGTATCACTATGACTTCGTGATTACCGAGATTGGCGGAACCATCGGCGACATAGAGAGCGCCCCTTACATGGAGGCTATCCGACAGCTGAAATGGGAGCTGGGCAAGAACGCCATCAACGTTCATCTTACCTATGTGCCTTATCTGAAGGCAGCAGGCGAGTTGAAGACAAAGCCTACCCAGCACTCTGTGAAGGAACTGCAGAGCGTAGGTATTCAGCCAGATATCCTGATTCTCCGCACCGAGAAGCATCTCGAAGAGGGAATCATGAAGAAGGTGGCAAGCTTCTGTAACGTAGACCTGGACTGCGTAATCCAGAGCGAAGACCTTCCTAGCATCTACGAGGTGCCTGTAAACATGCAGAACCAGGGCCTCGATACAGCCATCCTCCGCAAGATGGGCGAACCTATCGGCGAAACACCAGCGCTGGGTCCTTGGAGAACTTTCCTCGACCGCAGAAACAAGGCTACAGAGGTGGTAAACATCGGTCTCGTAGGCAAGTACGACCTGCAGGATGCATACAAGAGTATCCGCGAGAGTCTCTCGCATGCCGGTACCTACAATGACCACAAGGTGAAGATTACCTTCATCAACTCAGAATATCTCACAGAAGAGAACGTGGCAGAACAGCTGAAGGGACAGGATGGTATCGTCATCTGCCCAGGATTCGGCCAGCGAGGCATCGAGGGCAAGATTATCGCCGCCCACTATACCCGCACCCACGACATCCCTACCTTCGGCATCTGCCTGGGTATGCAGATGATGGTCATCGAGTTTGCCCGCAACGTATTGGGCTACAAGGATGCCAACTCACGCGAGATGGACGAGAAAACTCCACACAATGTCATCGACATCATGGAGGAGCAGAAGAACATATCAAACATGGGTGGAACCATGCGTCTCGGCGCTTACGAGTGTGTGCTGAAACAGGGTTCACGCGTGTTCAATATCTACAAAAAGGAGCATATTCAGGAACGCCACCGCCACCGCTATGAGTTCAACAACGAGTTCCAGCAGGAATTTGAGAAGAACGGCATGATGTGCGTAGGCAGAAACCCTGAGAGCGACCTGGTAGAAATCGTAGAAATCCCAGGCTTGAAGTGGTACGTAGGTACACAGTATCATCCTGAATACCAGAGTACGGTGCTGAAACCACATCCACTTTTCATGGATTTCGTTAAGACAGCAATAGAAAACAAAAAGTAAATATTAGGAGTTAAAGGAGTGATCCCCTTTACTCCTTTAATTTCAAATTTAAAAAATGAACAAGAACAACATTATCGGTTTCCTCCTGATTGCCGTAGTGCTGATTGGCTTTAGCTGGTATAACCAGCCATCTGCCGAAGAACAGAGAACGGCATTCGTTCAGGACTCCATCGCCAAGGCTAAACATGCCGAGATGGAAAAGGCCAGCAAGGCTGCCGCTGCCAAGCGCCAGACTAATGCCAAAGCAAAGGTTGAGGCAGACTCAACCGCCCTCTTCTATTCGGCACTCAAAGGCCAGGCTAAGAAGATTGTATTGAAAAACGAGAAGGTAGAATTAACACTCAACACCAAGGGTGCTACTGTAGAGAAGGCTGTCATCAAGGGCTATGTGGGACACAACCTGCAGGTGAAAGACGGTTCGGCTGATGCCAAGGACGTGACCCTCTTCGACGGTAACGACCAGAGCCTCAAGTTCATGCTCGAGGCGAAGGAGGCCAACATCATCACCAGCGATCTCTACTTCACTCCATCCAACGTGACCGACAAGTCTGTCACCCTGACCGCTGTGGCTGGTGAAGGCAAGACGCTCACCATGACTTATACATTGGGCAATGACTACATGCTGCACATGAGCCTTCAGGCAAATGGCATGGCGGGTCTGTTCTCACCTAATTATAATAAGATGGATGTTGACTGGAGCGACAAGGCACGCCAGCAGGAACGTGGTTTCATGTTCGAAAACCGTTACACTACCCTCACCTACCATAATGTAGAAGGCGGTACCGACCACCTCAACGAAGGTAGCGAGAAGATTGACGAGAAAATCGAAGAAACCATCGACTGGGTATCGTTCAAGAACCAGTTCTTCTCTGCCATCATCGTAGCAAAGGATAACTTCGAGAAGGATGCTTTCATGACATCTATCCCTCAGGAGAAGGGTTCGGGCTATCTGAAGCAGTTCCAGGCTAAGATGAAGACAGCTTTCGACCCAACCGGTAAGAAGGCATCTGAGTTTGAGTTCTACTTCGGTCCTAACGACTTCCAGATTCTGAAGAATACCGAGAAGGAAAGTACCTTCGGCAAGGACTTGGAATTCCAGAAGCTCGTATACCTGGGATGGCCTATCATCCGCTGGATCAACCGTTTCTTCACACTCTACGTATTCGACTGGTTGAGCAACGTGTTCCCAATGGGTATCGTATTGATTCTCATCACCTTGCTCCTCAAGCTCATCACCTACCCTATGGTAAAGAAGAGCTACATGAGTTCAGCCAAGATGCGCGTGCTGAAACCAAAACTCGAAGCTGCTACGGCTCAGTATAACAAGCCTGAGGACCAGATGCAGAAGCAGCAGGCGATGATGGCGGAATATGCCAAGTATGGTGTAAGCCCATTGTCAGGATGCTTGCCAATGCTGATTCAGATGCCGGTTTGGGTTGCGATGTTCAACTTCGTGCCTAATGCCATCCAGCTTCGTGGTGAGAAGTTCCTGTGGATGAACGACTTGAGCACCTTCGACCCAATCATCGAATGGAACACCAACATCTGGCTGATTGGCGACCACTTGAGTTTGACCTGTATCCTGTTCTGTGTAGCCAACCTGTTGTACTCTTGGATGACCATGCGTCAGCAGCGCGACCAGATGGTAGGTCAGCAGGCAGAGCAGATGAAGATGATGCAGTGGATGATGTATCTCATGCCATTGATGTTCTTCTTCATGTTCAATGACTACTCAGCCGGTCTGAACTTCTACTACTTCATCTCATTGTTCTTCAGTGCCGCTATCATGTGGACTCTGCGCAAAACTACCGACGACGAGAAACTCCTCGCCATCCTTGAGAAGCGCTACCAGGAGAACAAGAACAATCCTAAGAAGGCAAGCGGCCTGATGGCAAGAATGCAGGCTCTCCAGGAGATGCAGCGCCAGCAGCAGGCTGAGATGATGCGCAAGCAGGCAGAACTGAACGAGAAAAAGAATAATCTCGGAAAATAAAGATTACTAGATAAAATGAAAGCGTAATGGATTACCCTAAAAGG
>JAJXBQ010000038.1:0-18495 GCA_021640525.1 Segatella copri | reverse complement strand
GTTTATAGTAGAAAGTTTGCAACTGAATTTTAATCATAAAGTTCAAAGTAATAAGGTTTAAAATAGATGAATTATAAGATTATTTTGGCGAGTAATTCGCCTCGTCGCAAGGAACTTCTGGCAGGTTTGGATATTCCTTTTGAGGTGAAGGTGATTAGTGGTATTGATGAAAGTTATCCTGCTGACCTCGATGCTTATCAGGTGGCAGAATTCATCTGCAAGAAAAAGGCTGAGGCTTATCGTCCGCTTTTGAACGGAAATAATAGTGTCGGAGAGTTGGACGAGTCAGAAACTTTGATTCTTACAGCAGATACGGTTGTAATAGCCCCAACAGCTGGCGAACAGAATGACCAGGAAGGAACTGGAGTTATTCTCGGGAAACCTCGTGATGCAGAAGATGCCAGACGAATGCTGAAGATGTTGAGCGGAAAGACACATCATGTAGTTACAGGTGTTTGTCTTACTACCAAGCATAAGCAGCGTTCCTTTTCTGTAACAACAGAAGTAACGTTCAAACCGCTTTCTGATGATGAGATCAGTTATTATATAGAACATTATCAGCCGTTTGACAAAGCTGGTGCCTATGGCATTCAGGAATGGATAGGTTACATAGGTTGTACGGGGTTGAAGGGAAGTTATTTTAATGTGATGGGGCTTCCGGTTCAGCGTATCTATGAGGAATTGAGGCAAATTTAGATTTTTTAAAATTAAATATTGTTCTATGTCGTAGATAATGAGTATCTTTGTGCGTTTTATGTAACTAACAAGGATTATGAGTGAAGAAATTTTAGCAAAAGCTCATGAGGTTTTGGACAATTATATGGAGAGCAATCATCACCGGCGCACTCCGGAGCGTTCCACTATCCTCGACACCATTTATTCTATGGGAGAGCATTTCTCGATAGAAGATTTGAGTAGAGAGCTACTGAAAAAGAATTTTCGCGTAAGCAGGGCTACGCTTTATAACACATTGCATCTGTTCTTAGAACTGAGGCTTGTGATAAAGCACAGTCTGGCAGACGGCACCAAGTATGAGGCCAGTTATAGCGAGGACAATCATGTGCATCAGGTTTGCACGATTTGTGGCAAGGTAACCGAAATTGTAGCACCGCAGGTTACGGCTGCTGTGAAGGATATCAAGATGCAGCGCTTTCGTAAAGATGCTTATGCTCTTTACATCTATGGTGTATGCAGTGGTTGCCAGAGCAAGATGACTCGCAAACGCAAAAAAGAATAAGTATCAAGATAAAAAGATAAAAAATGAACACAGGTAAAGTAGATGTCCTGCTGGGTTTGCAGTGGGGCGATGAAGGTAAAGGTAAGGTGGTTGACGTGTTGACCCCTAAGTATGATGTCATTGCTCGTTTCCAGGGTGGTCCTAATGCTGGACATACATTGGAGTTTGAGGGCGAGAAGTATGTGCTTCGCTCTATCCCTTCTGGTATTTTCCAGGGTGGTAAGGTGAACATCATCGGTAATGGTGTGGTTTTGGCTCCGGACCTCTTTATGGGTGAGGCTAAGGATCTTGAGAAGAGCGGTCATGATTTGAAGAGCCGTCTCTATATCTCTAAGAAAGCACATCTCATCATGCCTACTCACCGTGTACTCGATGCTGCTATCGAGGCTTCTAAGGGTAAGAACAAGGTAGGTACTACAGGTAAGGGTATCGGTCCTACTTATACTGACAAGGTTAGCCGTACCGGTCTTCGCGTAGGCGATATCCTCGACAATTTCGAGGAGAAGTATGCTGCTCACAAGGCTGCACATCTCAAGACTATTGCCAGCCTTGGCTATACTGATTTCGATATTACTGAGGTTGAGAAGACTTGGATGGAAGGCATCGAATATTTGAAGCAGTTCAAGCTCATCGATAGCGAGGTGGAAATCAACAAGGTGCTCCGTTCTGGCAAGGATATCCTCTGTGAGGGTGCTCAGGGTACTATGCTTGATGTTGACTTCGGTTCTTATCCATTCGTTACTTCTTCTAATACTATCTGTGCTGGTGCCTGCATTGGTCTGGGTATCGGTCCTAACCGCATCGGCAATGTTTATGGTATCATGAAGGCTTACTGTACACGTGTTGGTGCTGGTCCATTCCCTACAGAGCTTTTCGATGAGACGGGTGCCAAGATCCGTGACCTCGGTCATGAGTATGGTGCTGTTACCGGTCGTGAGCGTCGTTGTGGCTGGTGCGATCTTGTACAGCTCAAGTATTCTGTCATGGTGAATGGTGTTACCGAGCTTATCATGATGAAGAGCGACGTGCTCGATGGCTTCGATACCATCAAGGCATGCGTGGCATATAAGTTGAAGGATGGTTCTGTTACAACAGATTTCCCATACGAAATCGATGATGTAGAACCTGTTTACAAGGAGTTCAAGGGCTGGAAGACAGATATGACTAAGTTCACATCTGAAGATCAGTTCCCACAGGAGTTCAAGGATTATATTGCTTTCGTAGAAGAGTTCCTTGAGACTAAGATCGGTATCATTTCTATCGGTCCAGACCGTGCTCAGACTATTGTACGCAAGTAAATTATATAGTGTTTAATGTTTAGTGTTTAATGTTTACTTTGAGTGGTTTACATGGCGCTAGACATTAAACATTTAACACTCATATTAAACATTAATAAATGGCTCAGAAACCAAGTATACCAAAGGGCACGAGAGATTTTGGTCCTGTTGAGATGGCGAAACGCAACTACATCTTCAACACCATCAAGGAAGTGTATGCTCTTTATGGATTCCAGCAGATTGAAACCCCTGCCATGGAAACCCTTCAGACTTTGATGGGCAAGTATGGTGAAGAGGGTGATAAACTGCTTTTTAAGATATTGAATTCAGGCGACTATATGAATAAGGTGAGCGATGAGGATATTCATTCTCTCGGATCACTCAAATTAGCAGCGAAACTTTGTGAGAAAGGTCTTCGTTATGACTTGACCGTTCCTTTCGCACGTTATGTAGTGCAGCACCGCGAGGAGTTGCAGATGCCTTTCAAGCGTTATCAGATTCAGCCAGTATGGCGCGCAGACCGTCCGCAGAAAGGCCGTTATCGCGAGTTCTATCAGTGTGATGCCGATGTTGTTGGCTCAGATTCTCTCATGAACGAGGTAGAGTTGATGCAGATTGTAGATACTGTGTTCACCAAGTTTGGTGTTCGTGTTTGCATCAAGATAAACAACCGTAAGATTCTTACCGGTATTGCAGAGGTTATCGGCGAGGCAGAAAAGATTGTAGACATCACAGTAGCCATCGATAAGCTTGATAAAATCGGACTTGACAATGTAAACGAAGAGTTGCGCAATGACGGCATTTCTGAAGATGCCATAGAGAAGTTGCAGCCAATCATCTCATTGTCAGGAACTAATGAAGAGAAACTTGAAGTGATAGCGAAGGTTCTCGAAGGTTCAGAAGTTGGTTTGAAGGGTGTAGAGGAAACCAAGTTTATCCTCGATACCTTGAAGACTCTTGGCTTGAACAACGAGATAGAACTGGATCTCACCCTGGCTCGTGGCTTGAACTATTATACGGGTGCAATCTTCGAGGTGAAGGCGCTTGATACTCCAATGGGAAGTATCACAGGTGGTGGTCGTTACGACAACCTCACTGGCATTTTCGGCTTACCAGGTTTGAGTGGTGTCGGTATCAGTTTTGGTGCTGACCGTATCTATGATGTGTTAGGTGCGCTCGATCTTTATCCGAAGGAGGCGGTAAATGCTACTCAGGTATTGTTCATCAACTTTGGTGAACAGGAGACAGCCTACTGCCTGCCTATAGTAAGTGCAGCTCGTGCAGCCGGTATCCGTACCGAAATTTTCCCTGATAAGGCGAAGATGAAGAAGCAGATGAGCTATGCCAATGCCAAGAACATTCCATTTGTAGTGCTTGCAGGTGAGAATGAGATGGCTCAGGGCAAGGTTACGCTTAAGAATATGGAAACTGGCGAACAAACCTTGGTTACTGCCGAGGAATTGATAGCCAAAGTAAATAAATAATACTCTCTTTCTCGTCCTCTCGTGCTTGTATATGTGAATATGCAGTGCGGCAGGGCGAGAGCTTTTTATGTGTTAGCGTGTATGCCTAACTATAATTTTAGTAACTTCTAAAAACTACAGACAAATGAAAAAAATAAAAGCTATTTTATGTGTATTCATACTGGCGTTGCTGATGACATCCAGCACAAAGACAACAACGATTTTTGTAATAGGTGATTCTACTGCTGCCGAGAAAGGTGGTTTTAGAAATAATCCAGAGCGAGGATGGGGGATGGTATTGCAAGGCTTTTTTGATGACAAGGTGATTGTTGACAATCATGCTGTTAATGGTCGTTCTTCTTTGAGCTTTATCAATGAAGGAAGATGGAAAAAGGTTTTGGATAGAATAAAGCCAGGTGATTATGTGTTTATCCAGTTTGGGCATAACGATGAGAAGTCAATTCCTGACCGTCATACTGATCCGGGATCTACTTTTGATGCAAACCTTGCCAGATATGTAAATGAGACCCGTGCCAAGGGCGGCATTCCTGTACTGTTCAATGCGGTGGTTCGTCGCTGCTATTATTCTGCAGAATTGAAGAATGATGATGACGAGAAGCTTCGCAATAAAGTATATGATGGAAAGGAACAGATTAATAGCGATACGCTTATCGACACCCACGGAGCTTATGTGATAGCTCCCCGCAATGTAGCAAAGCAGCTGAATGTTCCATTTGTTGATGCTACCAAGATTACCCACGATATAGAAACGGGCATGGGTATTGAAGGCAGCCGCAAATTACATATGTGGTTTATGCCTGGCGAGAATCCGCAGGTTCCTAAGGGTAAGAAAGATAATACCCATTATAATGTATATGGTGCACGTGTGGTTGCCGGTGCGCTTGCTGATGCTGTAGCTGAGCAGGTGCCAGCGCTGAAGTCTCATGTCTGCCATTATGATTATGTAGTCTCTGCAGAAGGTCGAGGCAATTTCATGGATTTGCAGAAGGCTGTAGATGCGGTTCCTGTAGGCAAGAAGGCTGTTATCCGTATTTTGGGTGGTGAATGGAAGAAGCCAATCATCGCAAAAGGCAAGAAGATTAAGTTTGTAAAGTCATTTGGTGCTAAAATCAAATAGTAACAGGCTTTTTTAAAACTCCCGATATCTTTGAAATTACATGGCGATGTAGAAATCTGTGCGTCGTGACATAGAACAAAATGCATCGCCATGTAGTAAACCTATACATA
The DNA here is from genome assembly GCA_021640525.1 of Segatella copri. GTDB lineage: Bacteria > Bacteroidota > Bacteroidia > Bacteroidales > Bacteroidaceae > Prevotella > Prevotella copri_S. The sequence goes on along the minus strand of JAJXBQ010000038.1, from coordinate 13,270 downwards.
AAAGGAGTACTTTCACAAGCACTCCTTCTCATATTATACAAAAACATTATGAATTATTTCTATTAGCGAACAAGATTTTAATTTCTATCTTTGTCTCAATTATCTAAAAGTTTCAAACGTTCACCAGAATTGCTTTTGGCAAGGGGCAATTCCTACTCGTAGGATAACCTAAGTTCTGATGTTTATCATTTACGGTTGCAAAGGTACGAAGATTTTTATAATTGTGCAATACCTAAAAATGGGGGTTTTGATGAATACCTAGAAATGAGGAATGAAAATGGGGGAGAGTAGATATGAAAAAAGGAAGTCCTTATTGAAGAACTTCCTTTTTTATGAGGTGTCTAGCGGAGTCGAACCGCTCTACACGGTTTTGCAGACCGTTACCTAACCGCTCGGTTAAGACACCTTGTGTAGAACAATCATTTCTGATTTGCGAGTGCAAAGGTACTACTTTTTATTGGTTCTACCAAATTTTTATGCAACTTTTTTAATTAAAACAATCACTTTCTTTGTATCTTGCTCATAATGAACGGGTTCTGAAATGCTTTAATTTTGTCTGGTTTCCTCGCTGCATGACAGTAAAAGTAGTTTTAGCAGCTCTTTTATGAGAGCTACTCTTATTCTTTCCGCTGAGTAGCCTCTTTCTTTTTATTCTTTTGGCATTTCTCAACGAACGGGCAACCTGAACATTGATAGTTTTTACACTCTCGTGCTTGTTTGATGGAGCGGTAGATACAAATGGCGGCATACGTGATGCATGCCGCCAATATGATTGCTATGATGATATACTGTATCATAAGCATAGGTAAATTAACATAATACTAACCTACGGCGTTATAACCATTGGTTGAGTTTTTGCGCATGATGTCGCGGATGTTCATCTCCTTGAAACCCTCTGCGCGTTTCTGCTCTTCAAGCTCTTTCTCTTCCTCGATGTCCTTTTCTGAACGGGTGAAAGTGAAAGCCTTGTACTTAAATTCTGCAATCGCCCAACCTACGAGGCCTACAGCGATTAATGCAACAAATCCAATTAATGCGTTCATTTCTCTTTATATTATAATAATGTATAAACTGAATTAATAATCATCGTCGGCTACGTCTTCTGCATCATCAAGACCGAGGTTCTCCGGGTCTTCGAAGGTAGTACGGTAGCTTTCCTCAGTAAGCTTGTCGTCATCGAATGCATCGTCATCCTCATCTGGATCGTTGTAGTGATCCTCGATTTCTGGTGCATCCTCGTCTTCATCCTCGTCTGGGTCGAGCAGGTCGTCGTTGCGTTTCAAATCATTCTCATCTTCGAATCTCATGCGAACCTTTTCTACCTTTGGCTTCTCCTTGGCAAAGATAGCTTCTACCCAAGAACCTTTTGGTACCACGAGCACTTCGTAGTCATCAGCGAGCTTTTTCTCGTACAGACCTCCTGGCTTTTTCAGGCGGTCAGCAGGAAGAGTAGTTGTGCTGATGTCGAAATTACTTTCGATGATGTCCTGGATGCTCTGAGGCAGACTCTCCCAGCCACCACCAAAGTTGCGCTCCAAGAGTTCGATGAGCTTATTGGCGGTGATGTGACTTACATTTTCGTAAGTAAGATCTGTAACACGCATGATAGGGCGCTTTTTGATGGCATACTTTTCTTTCTTGTCGTTGATACGGAAAGTGCCAATCTTAAAGCCGCGTGCCATCAGTTTGTCAATCACTTCAGGACGGTCTACCGTCACTGGTTCCATTTCGAATGCGCTGCGGATCACTGCGATATACTTGTTCTGGAAATCCTTGAGGTCAGCATCCTTTTCTGCTGCTTCCCAAAGACGGAACACATCGTTCTCCTGCAATTCCCAAATGCTACTTTTAGTAACATTCTTCAGTGTTAATATTTTATCTTTATTCATCTTCAATTATGTTTGTGTGTGCAAAAGTAAGTACTTCTTTTTATATATCCAAATTTTCTTGCTGTTTTTTTGTGTTTTTGGTCACTTTTTTATTTGGAATTCGATTTTTTTCATTACCTTTGCACGTACTATGAGTGAACCGTTAGCTGAAAGAATGAGACCTCACACGCTTGCTGACTATGTAGGACAGCAGCATTTGGTAGGTGAGGGGGCCGTGCTGCGCAAGATGATTGACGCAGGGCGCATATCCTCTTTTATCCTCTGGGGACCCCCTGGAGTGGGCAAGACTACCCTTGCCCAAATCGTGGCACAGACCATCAAGGTGCCGTTCTTCACCCTCTCTGCGGTGACCAGTGGCGTAAAGGATGTCCGCGAGGTGATAGAAAGAGCAAAGAGTGGTAGATTCTTTAATTCGGCTTCTCCTATATTGTTTATTGATGAAATTCACCGTTTCTCCAAGAGTCAGCAGGATTCGCTTTTGGGCGCGGTAGAGAAGGGTATTGTTACGCTGATAGGTGCTACTACCGAGAATCCTTCATTCGAGGTGATTCGGCCGCTGTTGTCCAGATGTCAGCTCTATGTGCTCAAACCACTCGAAAAGGCTGATCTTGAAGGACTCCTGCATCGTGCCATTACGCAGGATGTAGAACTCAGAGAAAAGAATATTAAGTTGGAAGAGACGGGCGCGCTGCTGCGATATAGTGGTGGAGATGCCCGAAAACTGCTCAATATTCTGGAACTGGTGGTAGAATCTGCCGGATCTTCAGAGATTGTGATTACCGACAAGATGGTAGAAGAGCAGTTGCAGCAGAATCCGCTGGCTTACGATAAACAGGGTGAGATGCATTATGATATTATCTCAGCCTTTATCAAGAGTATTCGCGGAAGCGATCCCGATGCTGCGCTCTATTGGATGGCGAGGATGATAGAAGGAGGAGAAGACCCGCAGTTTATAGCCCGTAGGGTTGTAATCAGTGCCTCTGAGGATGTGGGACTTGCCAATCCGAATGCACTCCTGCTTGCCAATGCAGCCTTCGATACGGTGATGAAGATAGGGTGGCCCGAAGCGCGTATCGCCCTTGCTGAGGCTGTGGTGTATCTTGCCACGAGTCCGAAGAGCAATAGTGCTTATCTGGGCATTAATGATGCGCTGGCTACTGTACGGCAAACGGGTAATCTGCCTGTTCCGCTGCACATCCGCAATGCTCCTACCAAACTGATGAAAGATTTGGGCTATCATGACGGATATAAGTATCCTCACGATTATCCTGGACATTTCACTGAGCAGCAGTATCTGCCAGACGAACTGAAGGATGCCCGCTTCTGGCATGCGCAGCATTCGCCTTCCGAGGAGCGACTCTACAACTGGATGGTTACCTGTTGGGGAGAAAGATTCAAGAATTAGTGATTAGAAAGAATAATTAGAAATTGATATTTAGAGCAACTAACTGATACGAGAAAATGATGATACATGGCGATCCTGAATTCGTGCTCACGCTTCATAGTGTGATAGAATTCATCGGTACATTTGCTTTTGCCCTTTCGGGCATTCGCCTGGCTGCAAGTAAGCACTATGATTGGCTGGGCGGTTTTGTTTGTGGTGTGGCTGTAGCCATAGGTGGTGGAACCATACGAGATGTGATGCTTGGTGTGCGTCCGTTTTGGATGTTGAGCCCTATCTACCTGATTTGTACGCTGTTTGCGCAGTTGGTAGTAATTGCTTGCCACCGCTATCTCAAGCGTCTTGACAATACCTGGTTTCTGTTTGATACCTTGGGCTTGGCGCTTTTCAATATTGCGGGCATCCAGAAGTCGCTCGAATGTGGTTTCTCTTTTTGGGTAGCCATCATCATGGGCTGTATCACCGGTGCTGCAGGCGGTGTTATCCGCGATGTGCTTCTCAATGAGGAACCGGTTATCTTCCGCAAGGAGATTTATGCGATGGCTTGTGTTGCCGGTGGTTTGACTTATTGGGGATTGAGTTATCTGGGTGTGAGCCTCTATATTACGGTGATTGTAGCTTTCAGTGTGGTCTGCGCCATCCGATTGCTGGCTGTAAGATACCATATTTCACTCCCGAAGCTGAGGGATGAAGAACAAACTGTAGAATGAAAAGGAAAAAATGAAATTGATAAATAACAGATAACAGATGAAAAGACTGAAAGCGATTTTGATGCTCGTTGTTGCAATGATGCTGATGTCGTCGGCAACAATGAAGGCTCAGAACAAACGAGAGTTTCGTGGAGCCTGGATACAGTGTGTTAACGGACAGTATCTGGGCAAGAGTACGCAGCAGATCCAGGCGATGCTTACCAGACAGCTTGATGAACTGCAGAAGGATGGCGTGAATGCGATTATCTTTCAGGTTCGTGCCGAGTGTGATGCTCTGTATAAGAGTGATTTAGAGCCTTGGAGCAAGTTTCTTACGGGGGTGCAGGGAAAGGCTCCTTCTCCTTATTGGGATCCGTTGCAGTGGATGATAGAGCAGTGTCATAATCGTGGCATGGAGCTTCATGCCTGGATTAATCCTTATCGTGCCAAGCATAGCGTAACTTCCTATGAGCAGGTTTCGCCGAAGAATATCGTGAAGAGACGTCCTGATCTCTGTTTCCAGTATGGCAAGCTGACGTTGTTGAACCCTGGATTGCAGGCTGCAGCCGATTATATTTGCGAGGTGGCTGTGGATATTGTAAGCCGATATGATGTTGATGGATTCCATATCGATGATTATTTCTATCCATATCCTGAGGCTGGACGCCAGATTCCTGATGAGCAGCTCTTCCGCCAGCAGTCGCGCGGTATGAGAAACATTGGTGATTGGCGCCGTGATAATGTGAGCCGGTTTGTAAAGCAGCTCAGCGAATCCATTCATGCCGTTAAGCCTTGGGTTAAGTTCGGAGTGTCTCCATTCGGCATTTACCGCAACAAGCGTACCGATCCTAATGGCTCTGAAACCTTCGGCCTTCAGAATTATGATGATCTTTATGCAGATGTATTGCTTTGGGTGAATAATGGTTGGATAGACTATTGTGTGCCTCAGATTTATTGGGAGATAGGCAATCGTGCTGCCGATTACAAGACGCTCATAACCTGGTGGAATAAGCATGCTGGCAACCGCCCATTATATATAGGTGAAGATATTGAACGTACAGCCAAGTTTGCTGACCCTGTCAATCCGCGCAGTCATCAGTTGCCTGCCAAGCACCGTTTGCATCAGCAGATGAACAATGTGAAGGGTACTGTGCTCTGGTATGCGCAGACAGCTGCCGATAATGTAGGTAATATCGGACATACACTCCGCAACAATTATTGGAAGTATCCAGCATTGCCACCCTCTATGCCTTTCCTTGATAATAAGGCGCCAAAGGGGGTAAAGGGTCTCAAGCTGATGTGGACTGAGAAAGGTCCGCTGCTGGTATGGAAGGCTCCTAAGGCTAGCAAGAAAAAGTGGGGCGATCAGGTGAACCGTTTTGCTATCTACCGTTTTGAGAAAGGAGCTAAGGTAAATCTCAATGATGTTTCTGCACTCCAGGCAGTAACTTATGATAATTTCTATCGCATCCCTTATGTGAGTGGCAAGAAATATGTGTATGTAGTAACTGCTCTCGACCGTGTAGGAAACGAAAGTAAAGGTAAGAAAAAGAAAATTTCTTTTTAGATTGGTTAGATGATATAAACGGAAAGACCGTTTAAAACAGAAAAACCGTTGTACTCGATAGGAGAGAGTACAACGGTTTTTTATTTTGTTGGGATGGGGGAGCGGGTAGTCCTTTCATCCTGTATTTTTTTTATTCTTTCAGCAGGTCGTTCAGGAAGTTATCCAGATCGTTGTCCAGATTCTCCATCAAGTCACCACCTACAATGATCGTATCATCGTCAGCAAGATAGAGCTCGCCAATATGCTCTTTATCCTCATCTTCGAGCACAAAGCTGTATGGCTTGAGAATGCCGAGATGATCTATGATATCAGCCTGTTTGCGCAATACATCGCGAAGCAGCTTTGCTACCTCGTCGTAGAAGTCTTCATCCTTGTTTTCTATCCATTGCTCAACAACGCAGCGGGTAATCTCGTTGTCATCGTCGTCAAAGGCCAGGAGTTCGCCACTGTCTTGCGAAACCCTAACGTGGATGTCGGTCATTTGAGAAGTCTCGTCGTCAGATTCTGGCGCTGGGAACTTTTGAGCCACTTTTCTGATAAAGCGCTCTATTTGCATGATTGTTTGCTCTAATGTTTCCATATCAATTCTTTAATAATCAATGCAAAGATACATAAAAAATTGATATCACCAAAAGAAGTTGCTAAAAAAAAGCATTTTTGCTTTTAATTTGTTCTCAAACTGCCTGATTCAAGGGTATAGATAACGTTTACGCTTCTTTTTTTATATTTTCTTTTCGATTTTGTTTGCCATTTCTAAATAATGTAGTATCTTTGCACTTGAATTGCAAAAATGCAATCTCAACATTACAAATGAATAACAAAATAAAACATTCTGGCATTGTAGAAAGCGTAGAAGAAGGTTGTGTGTGCATTCGCATCGTACAGTCGTCAGCCTGCAGCGCTTGCAAGGTGGCTGCTCATTGTACTGCATCTGAATCGAAAGAGAAGATGATTGAGGTTTCTACCTCAGAGGCGTCTCTCTACCACAAAGGCGATAGCGTGGTGGTGACTGCTGATTCGGCTGTAGGCTTCAGAGCCAGTTTCTATGGCTATCTCTTGCCGCTGATACTGATGGTGATCGCTTTGGTGGGTGTACTGAAAGCTACTCACTCAGAGGGAGCCGCAGCGCTCTCGGCATTGGGCATTCTCATTCCATACTACGTGGTGCTCTACTTATTCAGAAACAAACTTAAAAACAAACTGAGCTTCTCTATTGAATCATAGGGTACGTGATGTGCTTCTGTAGTTTAAGTGGAGAACTCTTATTTAAAACAAAGAAAATAACAAAACAAAACACAAAAAATTATGAATTTTATTTTGATTGCTGTCTTGGTTCTCGGGGCAATCGCGCTGATTGCAGCGCTGGTTCTCTTCGGAGTATCTAAGAAGTTTGCCGTCGAAGAAGACCCTCGCTTGGGCCAGGTAGGAGAGATTCTGCCAGGTGCCAACTGTGGTGGTTGCGGTTTTGCCGGATGTTCCGGTATGGCTGCAGCTCTGGTGAAGGGTGCTGATGCCGGTTCTATCGATGGACTGATGTGTCCGGTAGGTGGTGCCGACGTGATGGGCAAGGTAGCCGACCTTTTAGGTATGGCAGTAGCCAATACCGAGCCAAAGGTGGCTGTGGTTCGTTGTAATGGTACTTGCGAGAATCGTCCTCGCATTGCCGAGTATGATGGTTTGCACACTTGTGCAGCTATGAATTCATGTGGCGCTGGCGAAACAGGCTGCGGGTTCGGCTGTCTGGGTTGTGGCGATTGCGTGGCTGCCTGCCAGTTTGGCGCAATCTCTATCAATCCTGAAACTGGCATTCCTGAGGTTGATGAAGAGAAGTGTACGGGTTGTGGTGCTTGCGCCAACGCTTGTCCACGTCATATCATCGAGCTCCGCAAGAAGGGTCCTAAGGGCCGTAGAGTTTACGTTCAGTGCGTAAACCACGACAAGGGTGCTGTTGCCAAGAAGGCTTGTAGCGTTGCTTGCATCGGATGCGGTAAGTGTCAGAAGGTCTGCAAGTTTGATGCAATTACCATTGAGAACAATGTGGCTTATGTTGACTTCAATAAGTGCCGCATGTGTACCAAGTGTGTTGACGAATGCCCAACAGGTGCTCTCGTAAAAGTAAATTTCCCAGTTAAGAAGGCAAAGCCAGCTGCAGAGGCTGCACCTAAGGCAGAGGCTCCAGTAGTTGCTCCTAAGGCTGAGGTTTCAGAAGAAAAGAAGGAGGATTAAATCATGAATTTGAGAACTTTTAGAATTGGTGGAGTTCACCCAGAAGAGAATAAGATTACTGCCGAGATGGCTACTCAGGTAGCTCCTCTCCCTAAGCAGGCTATTTTCCCACTTGGTCAGCACATCGGTGCTCCTGCCAAGCCTGTTGTTGCCAAGGGCGACAAGGTGAAGGTGGGTACACTCATTGCTGAGGCTGGTGGCTTTGTGAGTGCTCCTATTTACAGTTCCGTATCTGGAACTGTGTTCAAGGTAGATACATCTATTGATGCTACCGGTTATCGCAAGCCTTGCATCATTATTAATGTAGAAGGTGATGAGTGGGAGGAGAGTATCGACCGCTCTGATAAACTCGAGACGCTTGAGGCTCATACTGAGCTTACTCCAGAGGAAATCGTAAACCGCATCAAGGTAGCAGGTGTCACTGGTATGGGTGGTGCCGGTTTCCCAACTTTCATCAAGCTTTGTCCTCCTCCTGGAGCCAAGGCTGAGTGCGTGATTATCAACGGTGTAGAGTGTGAGCCTTATATCACAGCCGACTATCGTCTGATGATGGAGCATGCCGATGAGATTCTCGTTGGCTTGAACCTCCTGATGAAGGCGGCTAAGGTAGAGAAGGGCTATATCGGTATCGAGGATAACAAACCTGCTGCCATCAAACTCTTCGAGGAAAAGACTGCTAATGACGCTCGTATCGAGATTGTACCTCTGGCTAAGAAATATCCACAGGGTGGTGAAAAGCAGTTGGTAGATGCGGTTATCCGCCGTCAGGTTCCTGCTCCTCCAGCTATCCCTGTCAACGTTGGAGCAATTGTTCAGAATGTAGGTACTGCCTTCGCTGTTTATCAGGCAGTTATGAAGAACAAACCTCTCTTCGAACGCTATACTACCGTAACCGGTAAGCAGGTGAAGAACCCAGGCAACTTCCTCGTACGTATGGGTACTCCATTCTCTCAGATGATTGAGAATTGCGGAGGTTTGCCTGAGGGCGACAATAAGGTATTGGCTGGTGGTCCGATGATGGGTAAGGCTGTAATCAGCCTCGATGTACCGGTAACCAAGGGTACCAACTCCATCACCGTATTGACCGATGCTGATGCTCATCGCAAGAAGGCTCAGCCATGTATCCGCTGTGCCAAGTGTGTGGATGCCTGCCCAATGGGCCTGGAGCCATACTTGCTCGCTACCTTGAGCGTAGTGAAGGATTATGAGCGCCTTGAGGCAGAGGAGGTAACATCCTGCATCGCCTGCGGTTCATGCCAGTTCACCTGTCCATCTCATCGTCCTATCCTCGATAATATTATCAATGGTAAGGGTGCGGTAATGGGCATTATCAGAGCTCGCAACGCCAAGAAGTAAGCGTTCACGTCAAGAATGAATTTCATTTAAGAAAGAATTTAAAAGATAAAACGGGAAAATTAATCGTTTCATTATCGCCACACGCTCATGGAAATGAGAGCGTAGAGAAGAACATGTACGGAGTGATTATCGCTCTCGTGCCTGCCATCCTCGCTTCTTTCTATTTCTTCGGCTTGGGTTCAGCAGTCGTTCTGCTCACCTCTGTGGCAGCCTGCGTCTTCTTTGAGTGGGCAATTACAAAATATCTCCTGAAGGAGGAGACCAGCTTGCTCGATGGTTCTGCCATCATCACCGGTCTCTTGCTCGGCATGAACTTGCCAAGTAACCTTCCTCTCTGGATCATCATCATCGGTGCCCTGTTTGCCATCGGTGTAGGTAAGATGAGCTTCGGCGGTCTGGGTAACAATCCTTTCAATCCTGCGCTAGTTGGACGTTGCTTCCTGCTGGTCAGCTTCCCAGCCCAGATGACTTCATGGCCTATAGCCGGACAGATGCTCAGCTATACTGATGCAACAACAGGTGCTACTCCGCTGGCTATCATGAAGACCGCCATCAAGACTGGCGATGCTTCTGTTCTCAACCAGTTGCCTGATGCGCTGAGCCTGCTCTTCGGTGCCACTGGCGATACCTTCGGTGCCGGTACTACCGGTGAGGTTTGTGCATTCGCCCTCTTGCTCGGTTTGGCTTACATGCTCTGGAAGAAGGTCATCACCTGGCATATTCCAGTCAGCATCATCGCTACCGTATTCGTTTTCAGCGGTTTGATGCATTTGGCTAATCCTGTTTATGCCAATCCTCTGGCTGTCATCTTCAGCGGTGGTCTGATGCTCGGTGCCATCTTCATGGCTACTGATTATGTAACTTCTCCAATGACCCACAAGGGCATGCTTATCTACGGTGTATGTATCGGTCTGCTGACCATCATCATCCGTAACTGGGGTAGCTATCCTGAAGGTATGTCGTTCGCCATTCTTATCATGAATGCGTTCACACCTCTTATTAACACATACGTTAAACCAAAGCGCTTCGGTGAGAAGCCAGCTAAGAAATAAGGAGGACTGAGACATGCAGAAATTAGAATCATCATTAAAGAACATGGTATTGGTGCTTGTTGGCGTAGCGCTCATCGTAGGTGCTGTGCTTGCATATATCAATCATCTTACATCTGGTCCTATCGCAGAGAAGGCTGCACAGAGTCTGGCTGCCGGTATAAAGAGTGTGATGGGTACAGAAGAACTCCAGGTAGCTGAGCCTGAAGAGGTAAAGCAGGAGTTTGGCGGTAAGGAATTCTCTTTCACCATCCACAAGTGCTCAGACAAGAGCGGCAAGCAGCTGGGTGCTGCCGTAGAGAGTACTACCGGTGGTTTCGGTGGCGATCTGAAGGTGCTCGTAGGTTTCGATACCGAGGGCAAGATTATGGGTTATACCGTGCTTCAGGCTTCAGAAACTCCAGGTTTGGGTGCCAAGGCTACTACCTGGTTCCAGAAGGACGGAAAGGGTAGCATCATCGGTAAGACTCCAAAGGATGGCGACCTCCACGTATCTAAGGACGATAAGAGTGGCAATGCAGTAGATGCCATTACCGCTTCTACCATTACCAGCCGCGCCTTCCTCAAGGCTATCAATCAGGCTTATGCCGTTTATGCCAAGAAGAATGTTGACGGCGAGAGCGGTGCATCTCAGAAAGCAGATGCAGAGAGTGGTGCATCTAAAGTTGAACATAACGAAAAGAAAGGATAAACCGATATGAGTAATGTTAAGATTTTGATGAACGGACTCATCAAGGAGAATCCAACCTTCGTGTTGCTTCTCGGTATGTGTCCTACTTTGGCTACAACAACCAGCGCCATCAACGGTCTCTCTATGGGATTGGCTACCATGGCGGTGCTGATTTGTACCAACTTTGTTATTTCCTGTATCAAGAAGATTACCCCGGATATGGTTCGCATCCCTGTTTTCATCGTAGTGATTGCAGCCTTCGTAACCATCCTTCAGATGTTGATGAGCGCTTATGCTCCCGACAGCATCAATCAGGCGCTGGGTATTTATATTCCGCTGATTGTAGTAAACTGTATCATCCTGGGTAGAGCAGAGAGCTTTGCTGCCAAGAATTCGCCTGTTGCCAGCCTCTTCGATGGCATTGGTTGCGGTTTGGGTTTCACCCTCGGTTTGACCATCCTGGGTAGTGCCCGCGAGATACTCGGTGCAGGTAGTGTATTCGGTATCACTCTGTTGCCGGAGACTACCAACATTCTGATGTTCATCCTGCCTCCTGGAGCTTTCCTCACCTTGGGTTACATCATTGCTATATTTAATAAGGTAAAGAAGTAAGCGTAGGCATCGCTTCAAATCAATGAAATAAAATAGAAATTATGGAATATTTATTGATATTTATCTCTGCGATATTCGTCAACAACATCGTCTTGTCGCAGTTTCTCGGTATCTGTCCATTCCTGGGCGTATCGAAGAAAGTTGATACAGCCATCGGTATGGGTGGTGCCATCGCTTTTGTCTTGACCCTGGCAACCATCATTACCTGGTGTGTTCAGAAGTATGTACTCGATCCGTTCGGATTGCAATATCTCCAGACCCTGGCGTTCATCCTCGTGATTGCAGCCTTGGTTCAGATGGTAGAGATTATCCTGAAGAAGGTTTCTCCTGCACTTTATCAGGCGCTCGGTATCTTCCTGCCTCTGATTACTACCAACTGTGCCGTGCTGGGTGTAGCCATCCTGGTTATCCAGAAGGATTACAATCTGCTTGAGAGCGTGGTTTACGCTTTCTCTACAGCTCTCGGCTTTGCCCTGGCTCTCATTGTCTTTGCCGGCATTCGCGAGCAGCAGGCTTTGGTCCGTATTCCTAAGGGCATGCAGGGCGTAGCTATCGTCATGGTAACTGCAGCGCTCCTCAGCCTCGCCTTCATGGGATTCTCGGGCGTAGATGGCGGTTTGAAATCGCTCTTCGGATTGGAGTAAAACTTTTACTGAAAGTTGATAAAATAATAATGGGAATTTGCGAATGGTATGAACCGATGCAAATTCCCATTTTTTGTACTTGATTTTTCTTTCTCTCTTACTTGAGGTCTTGATTTTTCTTAACTCTCTGTCTTTATAAACTTGAAATTTTAACTCTTTCTCTTTTCTTATCTTCTGTGTCCGAAGCTTCCACCGCCATTGTTCTTGCTTGGTGTAGAAGAGCGAGGGGTGAATCCGCCGCCACGGTTGCCAGACCCGCTGCTGAATGAACGGCTCATGCTGCTGCGGTTGCCCCCGAAGATATTACTTCTTCCGCTTCCGAAGCTGCTGTTTCCGAACCCACGGCTGCTGTTTCCGAAACCACGGCTGTTGTTTCCGAAACCACGGTTGTTGCTGGTGCTGCTGTTGCTGCTGCCGAACCCGCGGTTAGGGCGACTGTTGCTATTGCCGAAGCCACGGTTGCTGCTGTTTCCGAAGCCTCCGTTGTTATTTCCGAAGCCTCCGTTCTGAGGGCGGTTGCTGTTTCCGAAGCCAGCGTTGTTGTTAGGGCGGCTTGCATTACCGAAACCACGGTTTGGGTTCATCTGAGGTCTGTTCTCGCGGTTCAGATTTCCGAAAGATCTTCCTCTGCCGTAATCACCACGGTTGAATCCGTCTCTCATACCTACTCTAGGATATCCACCAGGGTGAGGTCCGCCAAAACTTCTTCCGTGATACCAGCTTCTGTTTCCGTTTACTCGCCAGCTATGACCTCCACGGTAAGATACGTAGAAGTGAGGGCGACCGAAGTAGAAATAGTCGCGGCGCGGATAGCGGGCGTAGATGCCGAAGTGCCAGTAGCCTGCATTCCAGTAGAGCGGACGGTAGAAGTAGGTGGCATTGAGATATGTTCTATACTGCCAGTCGAGCAGGATATAGCTCAAATCCATATTGCGCTGGCGCCAGTAAGCACCATACAGGTCATCGTATGTATCTACACTCATCAGGTAGTCGAGGTTCACCTCGTAAGCTGCCTCATACTGGTCTTCCGTAAGATTGAGCTCGTAAGCCATCTTGTCTGTCAGGAAGAGAGCCTGCTGTCTTGCCTGCTCATAACTCATTGCAGAAGCGGTAGTGAATGTCATCATGAACATGGCTACCAGAGCTATTATCATTCGTTTCATAAT
>JAJXBQ010000037.1:0-18517 GCA_021640525.1 Segatella copri | reverse complement strand
ATATATTAAATAATGAAGATAGAAAACGAAATCATCAGCTCGGTCATCGCTGCGGTGAAGGAGCTTTATGGTCAGGACGTACCTGAGAAGATGGTAGCCCTACAGAAGACCAAGAGTAATTTCGAAGGTAACCTTACCCTCGTCGTATTCCCATTCCTCAAAATGTCGAAGAAAAAGCCTGAGGATACCGCACAGGAAATCGGTGAATACCTGAAGAAGAACTGCGCTAATGTCATCGCAGACTTCAACGTGGTTAAAGGTTTCCTCAACCTTTCTATCGCTCCTGCCGCTTGGGTAGGACTCCTGAATACCATCAACGCTGACCCTAAGTTTGGTGAGAAGCCAGTTACTGAGAACAGTCCGCTCGTCATGATTGAGTACTCTTCTCCTAACACCAACAAGCCTCTCCACCTCGGTCACGTTCGCAACAACCTCCTCGGCTGGTCATTGGCCCAGATTATGGAGGCTAACGGCAACAAGGTAATCAAGACAAACATCGTGAACGACCGTGGTATCCACATCTGTAAGTCTATGCTCGCCTGGCTCAAGTGGGGCAATGGCGAAACTCCAGAAACTTCCGGCAAGAAGGGCGACCACCTCATCGGCGACTACTATGTAGCCTTCGACAAGCACTATCGTGAGGAAATCGCAGAGCTCAAGGCTCAGTATATGAAGGATGGCATGGACGAAGAAGCTGCCACAGAGAAAGCTAAGGTAGAGGCTCCGCTGATCAAGGAGGCTCACGAAATGCTCGTAAAGTGGGAGAACAACGACCCTGAGGTTCGTGCACTCTGGCAGAAGATGAACAACTGGGTTTACGCTGGCTTCGATGAGACTTACAAGATGATGGGTGTAAGTTTCGACAAGATATATTATGAGTCAAATACTTACCTCGAGGGTAAGAAGAAGGTAGAGGAAGGATTGGAGAAGGGTCTCTTCTTCCGCAAGGATGATAACTCTGTTTGGGCTGACCTCACCAACGAGGGTCTCGATCAGAAGCTCCTGCTCCGTTCTGACGGCACCTCTGTTTATATGACTCAGGACATCGGTACTGCCGACCTCCGTTTCAAGGATTTCCCTATCGACAAGATGATCTACGTAGTAGGTAACGAGCAGAACTACCACTTCCAGGTGCTCTCTATCCTGCTCGACCGTCTCGGTTTCAAGTGGGGCAAGGACTTGGTTCACTTCTCTTACGGAATGGTAGAGTTGCCTAACGGTAAGATGAAGAGCCGCGAGGGAACCGTAGTAGATGCTGATGACCTGATGGCAGAGATGATTAAGGATGCTCGCCAGACAAGCGATGAGCTCGGCAAGTTCAAGGACATGAGCGAGGAAGAGCGCCAGGAGATTTCACGCATCGTGGGTCTCGGAGCGTTGAAGTACTTCATCCTCAAGGTAGATGCCCGCAAGAACATGCTCTTCAACCCAGAAGAGAGTATCGACTTCAATGGTAATACAGGTCCTTTCATCCAGTATACCTATGCTCGTATCCGCAGCATCATGCGCAAGGCTGCAGCCGAGGGCATCGAGATTCCTGCTGAGTTGGGCGCAGATGCTCCTATCAACGAGAAGGAGATTGACCTCATCCAGAAGATGAACGACTTTGCAACAGCCGTAGCCGATGCCGGCAACAACTACAACCCTGGTGGTATCGCTAACTACTGCTATGAGTTGACCAAGGAGTTCAACCAGTTCTATCACGACTACAGCATCCTGAATGCTGAGAGCGAGGCAGAGAAGATTACCCGTCTGGTTCTTGCAGCCAACGTGGCTAAGATTCTGAAGAACGGTATGTCTCTGCTCGGCATCGAGGTTCCAGAAAGAATGTAATATATACATAAGATATAATAACCTACAATTTAAAAATAAAAAAAATATTGACTATTTGACATAATGAGCATGGCCCTGGAGCTCGACTCCAAGGCGCATGCTCATTTCAGTTTTAGCCAATCCTTTTTGTTTTCAAACCCTAAAAAGAAACAAGATGAATAAAATGCCCGTAAATCCTCCTACATGGAGAAACGATACAGTTTTGCCTCTGCCCAACGAGGTAGTAGCTAACGCCTGGGCTGTGGATGCCGCCTGTTCCGGCAATCCCGGTCCGATGGAATACCAATGCATCGACCTTCAGACCGGCGCCCAGGTTTTCCACTATGGTCCTATCCACGGCACCAACAACATCGGCGAGTTTCTCGCCATCGTCCACGCCCTCGCCCTGATGCAGCAGAAAGGCATTACCGACAAGATAATTTATAGCGACAGCGTGAATGCCCAGCTCTGGGTAAGCAAGAAACAATGCAAGACCAAACTGGAGCGCACTCCCCAGACCGAACAGCTCTATCAGGTCATCGCCCGAGCCGAAAACTGGCTCCGCACCCACCCCATCACCATACCTATTATAAAATGGGAGACGAAGAAATGGGGCGAGATTCCAGCCGATTTCGGAAGAAAGGGATAAAAAGGACATTTTTATGTGCCTTTCCCGAAATTATGTCCGTAAAAGCTTGCAATTTCAGATATTTTGTTTAATTTTGCAGCTATTACCGTATTAAACATACATAATCGTAAGAATGGAAATAGAAAAAGAAACAATATTATTAATGTCGAAAGGAGACAAGAAAGCATACGAAACGATGTTCCGCAGGTTCTATCCTAAGGTACACCGTTTTGTGGCCATGCTCTTGAAAAACGAAGATGATGCTGATGACGTCAGCCAGCTCATCTTCTTAAAGGTATGGAACAAACGCGAGAAGTTTGCCGATATCCAGGACTTCGATTCCTACCTCTTTATTTTGGCAAAATATACTGTCATCAACTATATTTCCTCCAAGCACATCATCCCAATAGATATTGACAGTCTGCCAGACAGATACGCCAACGAATCTTCGCCACATGACGATGTGGTGGCAAAGGATACCCAACTGCTCATCGACATGGTGGTAGAAAGCATGCCGCAACAACGCCAGATGATTTATCGCATGAGTCGCGAACAGCATCTCAAGAACGAAGAGATAGCCCAGCGGCTGGGTATTCAGAAGAAAACGGTAGAAAATCATCTTAACCTAGCTCTTAAAGAAATTAAAAAAGCCTTATATTTGATGATTTTGTTACCTTGGCATTGGGTGTAACACCATTGAAACATGTCTTAAAAATAAATGAAGTTTTTATTATGGCAACAAAGATAAGGGATATCATAGATTATTATAGCGGGCACAATGTGCCGGATGAAATAAAAGAAAGGGTATTAGATAGGATTTCCAATACACAAGACGATAAAGAGGCGAACGAAGCATTTAGAGAATTATGGGACAAGGCTGATTCAGCCTATATGGAAGAAGAAGAAATTTCTGCTGCATACAACCGCCTCTTCGAAACAGAAGAAACAAGAGAAATAGAAAAGAAAAAATCGCTTCGAATCTTCAACTTTGCCAAACTGGCTGCCGTCTTCGTACCGCTGCTGATGCTGATTGTATTCGGCAAACTCTACGTCCAGATGAACAACCAGCTCAAGGATGCCAAACTGGCAACCATGCTCCAGGAGCATACCATCAACGAAGAGAGCAAAGTCATCGCCTTGGCAGACGGAACGAAAGTAAGACTCAGCCAGAGTTCCGTACTCCTCTATCCTTCCTCTTTCAAGGGAGCAGAAGAACGTAAGGTTTTCCTGTCGGGAGAGGCATTCTTCGACATCAGGCATGATGATGCCCAGCCATTCCACGTCAGCACTCCTCATTTCGAGATTACCGACTTGGGCACCTCTTTTACGGTTTCATCTTATTCAAATACAGATGAAGTATCTGCCACGCTCAAAACCGGCAAGATAGAACTCCGCATCATAGGTCAGGAAGACAAGGTCTACAGCATGAAACCTAACGACCAGTTAGTATATAATGTAAAGACCAAGGCAGTAAACCTCCGCAAGGTTTCGGCCGAAGAAGATGGTACAAGCTGGCGCAACAAGGAGATTGACCTGAACGATGTAACGCTGGCAGAAGCAGGTAAGATTCTGGGTAATGCATACGGAGTGAAATTCACCTTCCGTTCAAAGAATCACCAGAACACGAAGATTACAGTTCATTTCAACCGTGGCGAAAACCTCAAGGGAGCCATGAATATCCTGAAGAACCTGGTTCCAGGTCTGGAATATGAAGTGAAGAAAGATGAAGTAATCATCAGGTAGGCATATATTATAATAGGTAAAGAAAAGGCGCATTATGTAAAAATGATGCGTCTTTTTTCATAAAAGAGTATCTCTGCGGGGGATATAGAAACAGAAATAATAACATAAACTGGAAATATCATGATAAAGAATTTGATTTTTGATTTTGGAAAAGTACTCGTAGATTACGAATACTTTGAAACGCTTGACCAGATTTTCAAGACCCACGAACAGGCTGAAGAATTCTATCATCTCCTGATAGACGGCAAATGGAATGAGAATATGGATCGCGGAGATTCTTTCGAAGAAACCTTCTGCAAGATGCAGCAGATTATGCCGCAATACGAGGAAGAAATAGCAACCGTAGCCCAGCGCTTTAACGAATTTGTAAGGGGCGAAAAAGAAGGAATGCGCATCTTGCTAACCCAGTTGAAGGCAGAAGGCTACCACCTTTACGGACTTTCCAACTGGTGCACCAAGGTTCACGAAACGATGGCCCAATATCCCATCTTCCAGCTTCTGGAAGGACAGGTGATTTCTTCAGAAGAGAAAATCATCAAACCAGACAGAGCCATTTATGAAAGAATCTGCCAGAAATACAATCTGAAACCGGAAGAATGCCTTTTTGCTGACGACAGAATAGAGAATGTAGAAGCCGCCCAGCGTTTCGGAATGCAGGCCATCTGCTTTGAGGATGCTGAACAATACGAGCGGGAATTGAGAAAAATGTTATAGAAAGTGACTATGGAAGAAATGAAATTTTATAGTGAAGAAGAAATGCTAGATAAGCATGTTGGAAAGATTGGAACTCCTCATCGTGATCAATTTGAGGATGAAATCAACACATTCTTAATTGGCGAAGCTATTAAGGAGGCTCGTAAAAACAAAAAACTTACGCAAGAACAGTTAGGCAATCTTATCGGAGTAAAGAAGGGACAGATATCTAAGATTGAGAATGGCAAGAACCTTACACTCAATACTATTTCCCGAGTACTTCATGCTATGGGATTACAGGCTCATCTAAATATTCCGACAGTAGGACAATATGCAATTTAGATCCTACATTTAAGATACTCATTCGAAAGAAGACAAGGGCAGAAACTCCCAGTTCAGGAAATCATACTGAACTGGGAGTTTCTGCCCTTTACCTTGCTTTTCTTTCGGCAACCATTAGTTCTGGATATGTGATGCTTTGCAAGAAAAAAGTCAATCATATATTATAGGTAAGAAAATAAAAAAGAAAAACACAATTGTTTGCGAACACAAGATATTTTTTACAGAAAAACTTCATCTTAACAGTTTTGTAATTGGGTGTAAGCAATATCTACTTTGTCTTTAAGGTGTACTAAACAAGAATAATATTAACTTAATAAAGATAAAGTATGAATTTAAAACGAATCTCAGCGTCATGCTTCTGTTTGCTGCTAGCAGGCCAGATGACCCTTTCGGCTCAGACTGTCAGCTTTGGCTCCAACAAGGTAACGCTCAAGTCTGCTTTTGAGAAGATCGAGCAGGTATCCAAGTACAAGATTGCCTACAAGTCATCTCAGTTGAATCCTAATCGTGTCGTTACTCTCAGTAAGACAAGTGGAGATGCTTTAGAGTTGTTGAAAACTATTCTCAAGCAGAGTGATTGTACTTATGAGTTGGAAGGCAACTATGTGATTGTAAAACCTTTGACGAAGAAACAACAACCTGTGTCAGAAGGTCAGCACATCAAGGTGGTTGGCAATGTCGTGGATGCAACAGGCGAACCTGTCATTGGCGCTAGTGTTATGGTAAATGGTACAACTAATGGTGCTGTTACTGACATAGATGGAAACTATACCTTGACAGATGTGCCAAGTAATGCAGAGATCACCATCAGTTATATTGGTTATCAGCCAATGACATTGAAGGCAACTGATGATAAGTTGGCAAATGTTACTTTGCAAGAAGACAATAAAGTCTTGAATGAGGTTGTTGTAGTAGGTTATGGTACTCAAAAGAAAGCCAACTTGACAGGTGCAGTTGCGATGATTACAGCTGATGACATCAACAATCGTCCTGTATCTTCTGCTGCTGGTGCTTTGCAGGGTGCCGACCCTTCGGTCAACTTGACGTTTAACTCAGGTTCTTTGGATTCTGGCTATAGCATTGACATCCGTGGTGTTGCTTCTATTAATGGTGGCAATCCTTTGGTATTGGCAGATGGTATGGAGGTTAGTTTGAATCAAATCAACCCAAATGATATTGAGTCCGTTTCTGTATTGAAAGATGCTTCTGCCTCTGCTATTTACGGAGCCAAAGCCTCTTCTGGCGTTATTTTGATTACAACCAAGAGTGGTAAGGATTCTGGTGGTAAAGCGACTATTACTTACAATGGACGTGTGGGTTGGAAGCAGAATACGACTTCTACAGATTTTATCCATACAGGTTATGACCATGTTAGTATTGTCAACCAATTCTATAAGGCTTATCAAGGAAGATTAATGCTAAATTACACAGATGATGATTTGCAGATGCTTTATGATAGACGAAATGACAAGACCGAAAACCCAGAAAGACCTTGGACGGTAGTTGGTGACGATGGTAAATATTACTATTATGGTAACTTTGATTGGTATGATTATTTCTATCGTAAGACCAGACCAGAGCAAGAGCATAATGTGTCTGTGAATGGTGGTAATGACAAGGTAAACTACTTTGCCAGCGCTCGTTTCTTTGACCAGGATGGTATCTTTAATATTTATAAGGATAATTACCAGAACGTGTCTTTCCGAGCAAAAATGAATGCAAAGTTGTCTAACCGCTTGTCTTACTCTGTCAATTTCAACTTCAATAAGACGGCATATAAGTATGCTGGTTATTATAATGAGCAACAGACAATTCATAGTTTGCAATCTAATACGATATCTTCTTTTGTGCCAAGAAATCCAGATGGTACAATCGTTCAATATACCAATCAGCTGACATCTAATTCTCCATTGGGTGCAGGTCATGCTGGTTTCTTGACAGCAAATGAGGCCCGTAACTCTCGTGAGAACAAATATTGGATTGTTGCCAACCAACTTGATTACAAGGTGTTTGATGACTTGGTGCTGACAGCCTCTTATGCTTATAAGAACAGAACTTATTTGTACAAGAGGAGAAGTATGCCTTTTGAATATTCAAGAGCAGAGGGTGTAACATCTACGTTTACTTCTGATACAATCAAGGACTTCTACCAAGAAGGTCATATGCAGGTAGATGACAACAACTTGAATGTATATGCTACTTATTCACATCTATGGGATAAAAAGCATAATCTCAAGGTGGTAGCTGGTGGACAATACGAAGATTATCGAACCACGGACTTGTCTGTGAAAAAGAATGACTTGTTGTCTAAAGATTTGTCTTCATTTACTGTCGCACAAGGTGAAACAACAGTGGATCAGGAGATTTCTGCATGGAGAACTTTGGGCTATTTTGCTCGTGTCAATTACGATTACGAAGGAAAGTATTTGGCAGAGGTGAGCGGACGTTGGGATGGAACCTCTAAGTTTGCTTCTAAAGACCGTTGGGGCTTCTTCCCATCTGCATCTTTGGGTTGGCGTTTCAGTCAGGAAAAATTCTGGGAGAAGTTGTTGCCTGTAGTGAATAATGCAAAACTCCGTTTCTCTATTGGTAGCTTGGGTAACCAACAAGTAAGCAACTATGCTTATTTTGATAGAATTTATACGGATAAGCAGATGTCATATACTTTTGATGGTTTGAACAAGGCATATTACGCAAGTGTTTCAGATCCTCTTTCGTCTTCTCTGACTTGGGAAACTGTATCTACTTACAACTGGGGACTTGATTTAAGTCTTTTGGATAGCAGATTGACGCTTACGGCAGATATTTATATTCGTGATACGAAGAATATGTTGACTCACTCTATCACGCTTCCATCTGTATTTGGTGCTGTTACCCCTAAGAAGAATTGTGCAGATTTGCGTACAAATGGTTGGGAGTTGTATATCGGTTGGCAAGACAAATTCAATTTGGCAGGCAAGCCTTTCCACTACAATGTATCAGCAACGATTGGTGATTATAAGTCTAAGATTACCAAATTCAATAACCCAGACAAGTTGATATCCGACTATTACGAAGGTATGACCTTGGGCGAGATTTGGGGTTATAAGGTTGCTGGTCTTTTTGCATCGGATGAAGCGGCAGCTGCTTATCAAGCTAAGATTGATGACAAGGCGGTGAATGGCCGTGTATATAGTTCAAAGAAAGACAACCATTTAATGGCTGGTGATGTTGAGTTTATCGACTTGGATGGTGACAATGTCATTTCTGAAGGCTCTGGTACTGTAGCAGACCCTGGTGACAAGAGAATCATTGGTAACACATTGCCACGTTATTCATATTCTTTCAGATTAGGTGCAGATTGGAATGGTATTGATTTCAGTGCTTTCTTCCAAGGAGTAGGCAAGCGTAACTGGTATCCAACATCATACGCTTATGATTTCTGGGGACCATATTCATTCCCATCATTGTCTTTTATTCACAAAGACTTTATGGATAATGTATGGAGTGAGGAAAATCCTGGTGGTTATTTCCCTCGTGCTCGTGGATATGCTTCTTATAGCGGTGGTGCATTAGGCGTCGTGAATGATAGATATTTACAGAATGCTGCTTACTTGCGTTTGAAGAACTTGACCGTTGGTTATACGATCCCTGTCAGCAAGAAAATCATCAACTCGCTGAGAGTGTATTTCACAGCGGAGAACTTGTTCTATTGGTCTCCATTGAAGAAGTATAGTAAGACTGTAGATCCTGAGATGATTTATGCGTCATCTTACAATTCGGGTTCTGGTGTAGGCTATAGCTATTCTAAGTCTTTCTCTTTCGGTCTTGATATTAAGTTCTAAACATTTAAAAGTGATATGAAAATGAAAAAGATATTTAATATATTGGGAGCAGCTTTGTTTCTAGCAAGCGTTACGTCTTGTGACAGCTTGTTGGATATGTCTCCAGAGGATACGATGAATCCTAATACTTACTTTAGCTCCACTAGAGAGTTGAAGTTGTGGACTGATGGGTTTTATAGCCAGTTGGAAAATGCAAATGATATTATAGGTATCAATGCAGATGACAACATTGACTCAGAGTTAGGTGCAACTTTGTTGGGGCAACGTTCTGCAGCTGATGAGAATGGATGGAATTGGGATATGCTTCGTTCTATCAATTACTATTTACAGAATTCTCAACGTTGCAAGGATGAGGCTGGCAAAAAGGAGAATGATGGAGTAGCCTACTTTATGAGAGCCTATTTCTATTATGTAAAAGTCAGAAGATATGGAGATGTACCTTGGTATGACCAAGTCTTGAATTCTGACCAAGATGAACTTTTGGCTAAAGCACGTGATGATCGTGAAGTTATTATGGATCATGTCATGGAGGACCTTGACAAGGCAATAAACATGCTTCCGTCAACCAAGAGTGTCTATTACGTAACGAAATGGACAGCATTAGCCCTTAAGACTCGTGCTGCTCTGTATGAGGGAACTTATCGTAAATATCGTAATATGCCTAATGCAGAAAAGTATTTGAACCAAGTAGTTGATGCTGGTGAAAACTTTATCAAGAATAGTGGTTACAAACTTTATACAACAGGTGATACTCCTTATCGCTCCTTGTTTAATAGTTTGGATGCTTGTTCTGATGAAGTCATCTTGGCAAGAAGATATAGTTCTGATGCAAATGTAATGCATGGTGTTCCTTTTGCTATCAAGAATTCTCGCCAAGGTTTTACCAAGCGATTCATGAATCACTATTTAATGGCAGATGGCTCTCGCTATACTGACAAACAAGGCTGGGAAACAGATGACTTTGTAGCAGAAACTAGCAATCGTGACCCTCGTATGGCTCAAACAGTTTTATGCCCAGGTTACATTCAGAAAGGCGCAACAAAGGTGACTGCAAACAACTTAAATGCTCTAACAGGGTATCAACCGATTAAGTATATTGCAGAGTCTAAATATGATGGCGCAAATAAGGCATTTACAGATTGGTCTCTGTTTAGGACAGCCGAAGTGTATTTGAACTATGCTGAAGCTAAGGCAGAGTTAGGTACATTAACACAAAATGACTTGGATGTTTCTATCAATAAAATTCGTGACAGAGCAAGAATGCCACATCTCAACATGAGTGCGGCTAATGCCAATCCAGACCCATTGATGTTGAAATATTATCCTAACGTGACAAGAAGTACCAATACTGGTGTAATCCTGGAGATTCGTCGTGAACGTACTGTTGAAATGCCTTTGGAGGGATTCCGTCTGTGGGATATATTCCGTTGGAAAGAAGGTCAGCAGTTGACAAAACCTTTCTATGGTTGTTATTTCCCATCAGAAGGACAATACGACATGGATAATGATGGAAAGAAAGATCTGTTATTGTACACAACTGATAAGGGTACCTTTAAGGGTACTGCTAAGAAAATTGGCAAGGACTTGGAGCTATCTAATGGTACTTCCGGATACATCTATCCATTTAGCCAGATTACTATAACTTGGGATGAGAATAGAGATTATCTTTGGCCAATTCCAGCAAGTGAAAGAGTCTTAACTGGTGGTAAGTTGACACAGAATCCTGGTTGGACGGATAGTACGAATTTTAATTAAACTGATATGGTTAGTGGGCTAGTCCCACTAACCTCTAATATTATAATGAGATGAGAAATATCATTGTTACTTTGGTGAGCATGTTCTTTATATTGAACGTGTCTGCACAAAACAAAGGTTTTGATTTCCTTCAGAAAAAGATGTATGATGGGGGAAAGTCTAATTATGTGATGATTTTTGCACATCGCGGAAATTGGAGAGGCGCACCAGAAAACTCTCTTCAGGCATATAAGCAATGTATAGATGGTGGCATTGATGGTGTGGAGATTGATGTCCATATGACTAAGGATAGTGCCATTGTAATGATGCATGATGATACTGTGGATAGAACTACCACCGGTACGGGATTGGTTTCTGATTATACTTTGGAAGAAATTAAAAAACTGAATTTGAAATCTCCGATAGGTGTTATTACTCGTCAGAAAGTACCAACTCTAGACGAAGTCTTGGAGCTTTGTAAAGGAAAGGTATATATTCAGATTGATAAATGGCAACCTTGTAAGGAGAAAGTCTTAGAAATTATTCATAAGCACAAGATGCTGAAGCAGTGTATCTTCCGTGGTACTTTTAATAGTAAGGTATATGAGGAGAAATATGCTAAACTCTTGAAAGGGTGTATCTTTAGCCCAGTTGTTGTTTGTAATGGCAAAACTGATGACCAAAAGTTGGATGATTATATGAATCATATTAAGACTCCAATTATGAGCTTGTCTTTCAAGAGAGATGACTATCCTATCTTAAATCGTGCGGAAGAAATGAAGAAGCATGGCTATCGTATCTGGTATAACTCACTTTGGGATACTTTTAATGGTGGTCATGATGATGAGATGGCTTTGGATGATCCCGATGGAAGTTATGGTTGGCTTCTAGACAAAGGAGCAAACATCATCTTCTGCGATAACTCATTCTTATTGCTGGATTATTTGAAAAAGAAAGGAAGAAGATAATTTTTTTGCTTCTTTCGTGTAATACGTGTTAAATTTTAACTAACCAAAAATATGAAACAGAAAGTTTTATTATTGCTTTTAGCAATTGTATGCAGTGCAAATATCTTTGCACAAGACAGAGTTAGCAAGATTCGCGCTAAACTCTTGAATCGTGATGAGTCTTCAGTGATTGTGGCTTCACATCGTGGTGACTGGCGTAACTTTCCTGAAAACTCTTTGGAGGCGATAGACAATGCAATCAAAATGGGCGTTGACATTGTCGAGATAGACTTGCAGAGAACCAAGGATGGGGTCTTGATTTTGATGCACGATCCAAAGATTAACCGTACCACAACGGGTAAAGGTACAATTTCCGAGTTGACCTATGATTCTATTGCAAAGACTCACTTGAAGAACGGATGTAATATCCGTACCATCCATAGAGTACCAACTTTGGAAGAGGCACTTGTGCATGCTCGTGGTAAGATTATGCTGAACCTTGACAAGGCAGACAGATATTTCGAGCAGGTTTACGAATTGATGAAAAAGACTGGTACGACAAAGCAGATTATCATGAAAGGAACAAAGTCTGCTGAACAAGTGAAGGAACTTTATGGCTCATATCTGAATGATGTTATCTATATGCCTATTGTAAATTTGGACAAGTCTAATGCAGAGCAGCAACTCAACAAGTTTATGAAGGATATGAATCCTGTGGCTTTTGAATTGTTGTTTAAGAGTGATGAGAATAAACTTCCATTGTCATTGCCAAAGAAAATGAAAGGTAAATCTTTGATTTGGTATAATACCTTATGGGATACTATGGCAGGAGGACATGATGATGATATGTCTTTACAAGACCCTAATAAGGGATATGGTTATCTCATAGATACTTTGGGAGCTAGAATTATACAAACAGATAGACCTCAGTACTTATTGGATTATTTGCGTTCTCGTAACCTTCATGATTAAATGTTATGTGGAAGAAAATCGTAGATTATTATAAAATTCCAGAAGCAGCTAAAGAACCGAGTACCGATAGTGCTCGGTTCAAAAAAATACGCCTTATTTCATTCCTTACTGCAACTTTGGGATATGGTATGTATTACGTTTGTCGTTTAAGCATGAATGTAATTCGTAAACCAATGGTTGATGATGGTGTTTTTACAGAAACTGAAATTGGTATCATAGGCTCATGCTTGTTCTTTACTTATGCTATAGGTAAATTCTGTAATGGTTTTATAGCAGATAGAAGTAATGTGAAAAAGTTGATGTCAACAGGTCTTTTGATTTCGGCTTTGATAAACTTGGCGCTTGGATTCACCAATTCGTTTATCGTGTTCGCAGTACTTTGGGGTATCAATGGATATTTTCAATCTATGGGAGCAGCATCTGGAGTAGTATCACTATCCCGCTGGTTTGATGCATCAAATCGTGGTACTTATTATGGTTATTGGAGCGCAAGTCATAATTTAGGTGAGGCTATCACTTTCATATCCATTGCTATTCTTGCTACTAATTTTGGGTGGCGATATGGATTGATAGGAGCAGGCTTAATCGGCATTGCTTATTTTTTCATTATGCAATGGTTAATGAAAGATACACCTCAGAAGTATGGCTATTTATTAGAGGATGCGACTTCTAAAAAAGAAGAAAAGAATAAGGCTGATTTCAACGCAAGCCAGAAGACCGTCTTATGTAGTCCTGCTATATGGATTCTAGCTTTAGCAAGTGCGTTTATGTATATAAGTAGATATGCTGTAAACAGTTGGGGAGTCTTTTATCTGGAGACGATGAAGGGATATTCTACTCTTGACGCAAGCTTTATTATTTCCATCAGTTCTGTTTGTGGTATTGTAGGAACAGTTGCTTCAGGTTTAATCTCAGACAAATTATTCAAAGGATCTAGAAACATACCGGCTTTGGTCTTTGGCTTGATGAATGTTTTGGCGCTATGTTTATTCTTATTAGTACCAGGTGTTCATTTCTATATTGATGTTATTGCTATGGTATTATTCGGACTAGGAATCGGCGTTCTGATTTGTTTCCTCGGTGGTCTTATGGCCGTAGATTTAGCTCCTAAGAACGCAGCAGGTGCAGCTCTTGGTGTTGTCGGCGTGGCAAGCTACATTGGTGCCGGTATCCAAGACATTATGAGCGGTCTACTCATCGAGGGCAACAAGCATCTGGTAAATGGCGTAGAGACCTACGACTTTACCTACATCAATTATTTCTGGATTGGTGCAGCTTTGATGTCTGTACTATTGACACTTTTGGTTTGGAATGCGAAGCCAAAGACAGTTTAAGAAATAAACGAAGCTATCATCAAAATACTCTTCACTCTTCACCTTTCGGACGGAAACCCCTGTGTTTATCGGCATTCCGAGGGGTGAAGAGTTGTTTTTATCTCTTCACCCACTCTTCACCACTCTTCACCACTCTGTTTGAGGGTGTGTCACACTTCTGTCAAACAACTCAAGTAGTTCTGTCGAGCAACTCAAGTAGTTCAGTAAGACAATTCAAGTAGTTCAGTAAGCGAGTTCAGACGTCTCAGTTAGCTGATGCAGACGTCTTGATAAGCTTACAGATACGTCTCCGTTAGCTTACGCAGCCATATCAGTTACCCGATGCAGCCATATCAGTTACAGGTTTGCAAGTCAGCTAGGCGTTCTATTAGAAGCGCATGAGTGGGTGAAGAGAGGTGAAGAGTAGGTGAAGAGTGACAGAATACTCTTCACCCCTCGGAATGCCGATAAACACAGGGGATTCGGGGCTTTTGGTGAAGAGTGAAGAGTATTTGGCAGGATGCCTATACGAAAATAAAATAAAGGAGTTTTCGATAACTGTTCCAGTAAAACAGCCGACTAGCAACAAATGCGCTAGTCGGCTGTTTGCGTTTTTCCAGTTGGCTATTTATATTTTGCCAGTTAGCTATTTCCGGTTCTTGCATCAATCATCGCAAGTACTTGCATCGACTATCGTAAGTACTTGCGTTGACTATCGTAATTATTTAAACAAATCATCCATTGTAACGACACTTTGTACCCGACCGGCATATTCATTGAACTTAAGCCCATAAGTAGTAACCAATGTAAGATGCAAGGAACTCCTGCATTTCGTTTCTTCAGCAAACGTACTCAGTTTATGGCGCAGATTCTTGTCATAAGCAGCATTAATGGAGAAATCATCCTCGCAGAATTTCATTTCACAAACATTGATGATGCGGTCGGCTCTGTCAATAATCATATCTATCTGCGCACCATCTTTCTCTTTTCTGCTTTTCCAGGGACTCACCTCTGTCTGCACTCCACTAATACCGAGCGCCTGCTTGATTTGTGGCAGATGATAATAGCAAAGCGATTCAAAGGTAAAACCTCGCCATGCTGTCAGCTCAGGTGTCAGCAGGTTGTCTTGCCAGAAATGCGGATTGGTCGTCTTTCTGCCATCAATAAATGACAAATAGAATTTGCTGTAGAAATCTGTCAGACGGAAATATACCTCACGCTTGGGATAATCATACTTAACATACGATGTTATGAAATCACTCACTTCGAGTGATTTTAATGTAGCAGAAAGCCCCCCGCCATTAGGTATTTTTGTAAGCGAAACGATTTCTTTTCGCGTATATCCCTGTCTTTTTTGAGCCAGAAGGCGCACGATAGTCATGCAATCCTCCGCATTAGTAAAGAGAGAAGAATAGAGACGGTCGAACTCTAAGCCGAGTTTGGCTGCAGGCTCGAAGAAAAGCCTGTCCATATTCTGAGCCAGACTTTTGCCTTTCTGCAGCATGGAAATATAATAAGGAATGCCACCTGTAGCCATATAACATTGTATCTGGTCGAACTTAGACATCACGATGTTGTTAGCCTGATAGTATTCTTCACATTCGCCTAATGTAAACGGGCGCAACTTGATTTCATCAGTTGTGCGATCAAACAAACCGCCTTTGTTGTTTAACAGCTTGTCTGAAATCCATGACGTGGCAGAGCCGCAGACGATAAGCATGATATTCTGCTTTCCTGCAGCCCATCCATTCCAAAAATGCTCTAATGCAGTAACAAATCCCGAGCGGGGAGTGTCAAGCCATGGCAATTCATCTATGAATATCACCTGACGTTTGTCTGCATCTTGCTCTTCCAAGAGATTGATGAGTGCATCAAAAGCTTCGAGCCAAGAGGATGGAACATTCTTACTCTTGCTGCCATAACGAACAAGACTGGAGTAAAAGCTAGCCAACTGCTGCTCCATTATTTTTTGACCACTCAACTCGTAAGGAGATAAGCCCGTATGGTAAAAGCTCATTTTATCCTGAAACAATTCTCTTACGAGAAAGGTTTTTCCGACCCTTCTTCTACCATATATTACTGCAAAAACAGGTTTATTTTCCTTGTAAAGATCCAGGAGTTCCTTACTCTCCTGCTTTCTTCCGATAATTTTCTGTGCCATAATCCTTTCGTTTATTTTGCTGCAAATATACAAAAAATATCGTTTCGAGCAAAATAAACGTACGCTATTTTGCTCGAAATGGGGTAAAAATACCATTTCGAGCAGAATTTACTTAGCATTTACGAACCGATACTTCACTTTCGCCATCGGATAATTATCGTTCAGACAGCAGATGAATATCAATTTCTAATCATAAATTATTTATCCAACACACTTAAATTCTGATAGAACCAGACGTTCATCTGATTGGCACCACGATGATTCCAAGCATAGTAAGGAATCAGAGTCAACACATCGTTCTTGACAGATACGCCATTGGCACCCTCTTCCAGAATCTGGGCATCAGCCTTGATAGCCTTGACTGAGAAGGCAGGAGCACCCTTGGTCTCGGTGTTCTGAATGCTGTAGTTATCCACCACAGAGAAGGCAGGCTTCTTAGCCATGACAGCACGGAGCACTGGCTCGTTCTGATTATCCACAGCCTCAGCGCAATATACCAATGGTCCACGCTCTACAGCCACCTTGCCCTTGTCATCAGCTACCTTGCCGTTAGCCACAACCGTGCGGATAGGCATATCGAAGTGGATGCGGATGACATCGCCCTTCTTGATGTTCTTGACTGGGAGATAACCCTTGTTGGCATCGAGATCAGCCTCTACAGCCTTGCCGTTTACGGTTACTGTGTAAGCAGGCTTCTCTGCATCGCTATACTTGTAAAGGTCGCTAGGAACCACCTGGTTGCGAACCCATCCAGGAATACGGACCAGGAGGTTGGCATTCTTTACACCGCTCTTCTTCACAGCAATCTTGATATCGCCGTTCCAAGGATACTCGGTAGTTTCCTCCAAAACCACATCCTTGCCATTCACCTTGATGGTAGATGTATTACCGGCAAAGAGGTTTACATAGATGTTGTTGTCCTTCACACCATAGAGATAACCAGGGATAGAAGGGATGAAGCGGCTCAGGTTACTTGGGCAGCAGGCACATCCGAACCAAGGCTGACGGGTGGTATTGCCATCGGCATTAAACTTATACTTGCCGTCGCTTGACAATGGATTAGGATAGAAGAATCTACCTCCGTCCATGCTCATACCTGATATTACACCATTATATAAGGTACGCTCCATGCAGTCGATATACTTGCTCTCGCCGTGAAGCAGGAACATACGTTCGAAGAGGTAAACCATAGAGATGGCTGCACAGGTCTCGTTGTAGGCAGTCATATTAGGCAACTCATAATTATCGCCGAAAGCCTCACCCCAATGGCGGGCACCTACACCACCAGTAAGATAGTACTTCTTGCCAACGATATTATTGAAGATACGGTCGATCACCTGCATATAGGCAGAATCCTTGGTCAGGGCAGCCACATCAGCAATACCAGCATACATATATCCGGCACGAACAGCATGACCCACCGCCTCCTTCTGCTCCAGGATAGGAGCCTGACTCTGAGAATATGGGTTGCGGATATGAGTCTTGCCACGATAGTCGAGCAGATACTTAGCCTCATCGAGATACTTCTTCTCGCCAGTCAAGGTATAGAGACGAGCCAAAGCCATCTCAGCAATCTGATGTCCCGGAACGATAGTAGCCTGTCCTGGCTTAGGACCCACCTCCTTCACCACGCAATCAGCATAACGCTTGGCGATGTTCAGGAACTTGGTGCTTCCGGTAGCCTGATAGTGAGCACATGCAGCATCTACCATGTGACCGAGGTTGTAAAGCTCGTGGCTCAAATCCTCGTCCTTGACCCAACGCTTGTCACCCGACCACTGGTGTGGATGCTTTGGATTGATAGTACGGGCGGTATAGAGATAGCCGTCAGGCTCCTGAGCAGCACCTACTACATCGAGTACGCTGTCGATATAAGCCTTCAGTTTCTTATCTGGATAAGTCTGGAGAATATAGCTGGCACCTTCGATGGTCTTATAAACATCGGTATCATCGAAAGAGAAGCCCATAAACTTGCTTACATCCCACTCCTTGGTATTCAAGCCCTCGTGGTTAGGATGCTGCAGGGTATAGGCAGCCATCTCGAAATTCTTATAACGGTGCTCGCTCTCGCACTTGCTGAAAGCCAATGGCACAGTTACCTCTCGGGCAGCCTTCAGACGGGCACCCCAGAAGGTGTTCTGTGAAATCTTCACACTGGTAAAAGGAACCTGAGTAAATGGATAACCATTACTCAATGTCTTTGCATTCTTCGCCATGGTTGGCACAACTACAGCTGCCGAAAGCAATACTGCTGAAATTAATCTCTTCATTTTTCGGATAGGTTTAATTTAATATATATTATTGTTTGTCATTTCGGTTGCAAAGATAAGAAAACTTTCCGACTATAG
>JAJXBQ010000036.1:15645-18565 GCA_021640525.1 Segatella copri | reverse complement strand
TTATATATGAGTTCCGAAGATAAATTCAAGTGATTCGCAAACTTTCCTTTATAAAACAATCCTATGGTATAATCATCTGTCTTAAAATCATCCAGACTATTCAATTCATAAAACTTATCATTATTGAACACAGAGAAGGAATCATTCTGTTTAGTTCCTTTTCTTTCTATCCATGCTTGCGCAGATAGAATCTGATTGTTTGATAATCTATAATCCGCGCCCAAACTAAAGCTCCCCATATTATTCCTGGTACTTATGTTTGGCTTTTTATAATCAGCTGCCTCTGATTTAATCATAAGATCAGACATACTGCTATATTCATAACCAGATACATCATAATTCTGACGATGATTAAAGCTTAAGCTACCATACAAGTTAACCTTGGGTAAGGTATAGGTAAAGCTGGTACCTATAGCTTCCCTATTAGAATGCTTGTTCCTGAAAGAATACAGATTGCGGGTAAAAGTACTTACATCCCATCCTTTATAATCATCAGCCAATTCGATATTAAGTACAACAGGATAATCAGAATATTTACCTGCAGGATAACGCATAATTTCAACTTTCTTGATGCGTTTAGGATTGAGACTGATAGCATATTCCCTTTTTACTTCTTTACCATTGATAACTATTGGCACATTTTTGTCTTTACCGACATTTACCTCATCTGTTCCCCAGTCAGTTGTTATTCCAGGCAACTTTGCCAATAATTGTATAGCACTAACAGTTCCCTTACGAAGGGAATCTGTTATAAATATTGTTTCTTTTGATGCATTTCTACTCACCATATCAGCCACAACCACAACATCCTTCAGTTCTTTTTCTAAGGAAAAATTTGCAGAAGGCGTGCTGGTAGAATCCGATACGGACACAACCTTTCCTTTCACCTGCGCTAAGCAAGTGAAAGGAAACAAAAACAATATCAACACTAGTTTTGAACCAATTCTCATATTATTAAAATTTTGATGTTATTGAATTTCTGCAGCATTATTTTTATCTATTCTACTTTCAGAAGTTTTCTATGTAGTTACGAAGCGAAAAATGCTCATTTTTGATGCCAACCTTATCCTTATACAAGAACAACTTTTCTTCGTTCATACACAACGCTGATGCAACTTAGTTCCCTTACAAGACAAGAAGTAAAATGAACCTTATTTTAATCTTTCAAGCATCCGATAGGAACTACAAAAACACCATCTTTTCTTCGATATTTCCTCAGTTGGCTGGATTTTATTTCCTCAGTTGGCCGTATTTCGTTTCCTCTGTTGGCCGTATTTCGTTTCCTCAGTTGGCTGAATTTCATTTCCTCAGTTGGCCGTATTTTATTTCCTTAATTGGCTGGACTCATTTTAATCAACAGGTTTTGGTTGCCTGAAAGCAGAAGGCGTAACCCCTCTCATCTTCTTGAAAAACTTGGTGAGATGAGCCTGGGATGAGAAGCCGAAGGTATTGGCTATCTCCTGCACCGTATGCGTGGTGGTAGAAAGCTCGCGCTCTATCTCCTTCACGATGTATTCATCGATGATTGCCTTCGGCGTCTTGCCGGAGATGCGGCGGGTAACCTGAGCCAGATAACGGCCACTCACATTCAACTGGTCGGCATAGAAATGAACATCGCTGTAGGTGCGGCAGAAGTTATTCACCTGCGAGATAAACTGATTATAAAGCTCAGAACTTCTGCCCTGCAGATTGCTCTGGCGCACGAGTTCTACATTGATGAAATCCTGCGCCATCGCCAACGCCTCCTCCATCTTCTTGCCCTGATTCAGATAAACGGCAAGAGCTGAAGAGAAACGGTTGATGAGACCATGCGAATTGGCATTATCGAGGCGATAGATCCGGAGTCCCTGCTTCTCGGCAAGGCTCAGCAGTCGGGAGTTCTGAAGAATGATGTCGCTCTCCTTCTTTCTCGCCACAACTACCGAACAGAGGGGCAGCAGACGGTATTTGATTTGGCTCACCACATCCTCCGTCATCAGTGCATCGCCCTGGCTCGACCAGATGGCAGGAGCATAAATGATATGGGCAGGACGATACTTGGTCAGCGCATCGATGACCACATTCAGCGTTTCCACCCTGCGTATCATACCAATCTTTACGATATCAGGCTGCACATCGTTCATGATAGCCTCTATCTGTCCCGAAACAATCTCGGCAGGAATATCAAAGAACTCCTGAATACCGAGCGTATTCTGCACAGTGATGCTGGTTATTGCCGAAACAGCATAACCGCCCAACTCGGAAATCGTCCTGATGTCCGCCTGTACACCAGAGCCTCCGGTGCTGTCTGAACCTGTAATCGTTAATATCATATCCTTAAACTTTGAACCCGATGATAAGTTTGAGGGCAAAGATACAAAAAAAGAGCGAATAATCCGCAGAATTTGCAGATAATTCGCTCTTTTTTTTATTCTTCAGTGAGATCTTTACATTCCTTGAGAATCTCGGCAGGTACCTTATCGCAACGCTTGTAGCGGCTGATGTCGGTAGCATCGTCCTTGACGGTCCATATCATCGAACCCGATGCCAGAAGGCGGGTTACGAGATAACTCTGGTTCCAGTCACCCATACCGTTATCATAGCTTCCGCTGATGATGTAGCCCTGGTATGGATCGTTCTTGATAGCGAACGAACCGGTGATATGGCGACCATACATACTGTCAAACTTCTGATACATCTCGAAAGTCTGGTCCTTGCGGTTGAAAACGATGTAGCAGTATGTGCCCTCAGCAAGAGGTTCACCGTTCCACTCAGCCAACTCCCATGTGCCGTGAAGATTGGCAGCAGTAACTTCCAGAGAAGGCTCCTCCGGCTCATCATCATCGCTGCTGCAGGCTGCAAAACCACAGGCAAACAACGCAATCACCAGGAGGGTGAAGAGTTTTTTCAAATATTTCATTGTCTTGATATTTTTTTCTTG
>JAJXBQ010000036.1:0-15635 GCA_021640525.1 Segatella copri | reverse complement strand
GTTTACTTTTTTCCTTTTTTACCTTTTTACCCTTTTACTTTTTTACCTTTACAACAACCTGTATCGTCCTGTCAGACGGACGGGCGTCCAAGCCCTCCAGAATAACAGGGAAGGTGAAGGATTCGGGCATCGTAGCCGGAATCTTATCGGCTATGATGGTGATGACGAGGTCAGCCTCATCACCCGGTTCTATCACCTCAGGCTCTGTCGTAAGACGGGCATAAGGAGGAAGAAGGA
Source organism: Segatella copri (assembly GCA_021640525.1). Taxonomy (GTDB): domain Bacteria; phylum Bacteroidota; class Bacteroidia; order Bacteroidales; family Bacteroidaceae; genus Prevotella; species Prevotella copri_S. Next base: position 15,398 of record JAJXBQ010000036.1, on the reverse strand, counting down.
GGCTGGATATACGGAGCGGCTTGTCACCGCTGTTTCCGCAGAGGATACGTGCCTCAGGCTCTGTGCCCGGCTTTACCTCTGTGATACTTGCCTTCGCCTGTTTCAGTCTGAGTGCGCCCATCTTGTGCGGATAGCGTGCCCACTGGTCAGCACCCGGCAGCACCTTTCCCGTTAAGGCAAGCTTAACGGCAGGCTGTCCCTCTACCTCTTTCAGATAGAGATAAGCACCCGTATTGATGGTGCCCGGATAGCGGTTAGGCGTGAAGGTGATCTGCACCTGACAGGTATCGCCAGGCTTCATCACATCGCCCCTGACATAAGAACTGGTACATCCACAGGTGGTTCTCACCTGTGTGATGTGCAGTATCTTCTTGCTCACATTCTTACCTACGAAGGTGAAGGTGCGAGGCGCATCGTCCTCGGTCATCGTACCTGCATCGATAAGCGGATGCTCAAACTTCAGCAGTTCCTTCTGCGCATTCACCGTAACAGGCAAAGCCAGGAAGAAAAGCGATAGGAAAGCAAATATCTTCATATTACATCCAATTACATCCAACCATTATTACCGGCACTCTTTCTAACGGTCACAACTACAGTCTGGCTGGTACCACCGGCAGCTGTTACGGTGAGCGATGTACTTCCGGCAGCGAGTCCCTTCACGATGAGCGTCTTGCCATCTACCGAAGCAGAAGCTACGCTGCCATTCGCTACAGAGCAAGAGAATTCCTCTGTCCGACCTGCGAAATATGCAGCGAGGTTGAGAGAAACAGTCTTCTCGATGCCCACATACACGTTAGGCAACTTCATATCAGAACTGAGTTCCTTGTTTTTGATTTTATTCAAGAGTTGAGCTGCATCTATCAGACCAGCACCCATCTTGCCGATGTACTTAGAGAGCTGTACGATCTCTGGCGAAGCACCCACGGTAGTATGGTTCATGTAGTAGGTCTTGGTTGCACCATTTCCGTAATGGCTATCCAATTCCTTCACAGATTTCTTCATCAGGGCTACGAAGTCGGCAGCACGATAATGACGGTTCGTCTTGGCAGCATAAGCGAGACCCAAGGCAGCCACACCCGAAACGTGAGGACAAGCCATAGAGGTTCCCTCCATGTAGCCGTAAGCAGGCTTACCGTTCTGGATCATCGTAGAGAGCACAGCACCTTTCTGCTCGGTTGTCGTCTCTGCCCAGTATTCATCTTCCTGCTCGCCAATCTTGCTGTAATATTCCAAGTCGCCACCAGGAGCACTCAGGGTTACGAGCGAACCGAAATCGGTGTAGCAGGCTGGAGTATAGTCGGCAGCTAATGAAGATACGCTGACGCACTTAGAGTAAGCACCCGGGAAAGCAGGATTGCCAGCATACTCGTTACCGGCTGCGAAGACAGGAATACCGCCGTCGATGACACCATTAGGCGAACCGGCATTGTTGATGAAGTAATCCAGAGCTTCCTTCTCCAGCGGATAGGTCTCAGCCCATTCCTTCTCGGTAGCAGGACCCGGAGTATAACCGTTGATGATGCTAGACTCTGAAGAGTTGTAACCCCAACTGCACTGCAGGATGACTGCACCATTATCGGCAGCATACTTGATGGCTCTCGCCTCGCCTGCCAAGGTTACACTGTTCTGACCGGAGAATACCTGGCAAGACATAATCTTAACACCAGAGTTAGGAGTTCCGTCACCACCAGCTATACCACAAACACCTCTACCATTATTATTTACGGCTGCAATGGTACCAGCTACGTGAGTACCATGACCGGTGTCATTGGCATCAGTCCAGGTAATATCGCCGCTCTCAGTAACGAAGTTGTAGCCATGAAGGTCGCCCTCATAACCGTTTCCGTCGCCGTCAGTCTTGGCACCCTGAACACTTTCGCCCGGGTTGCACCACATGTTGGCTGCCAGATCAGGGTGCGTATACATCACACCCTCATCGAGAATAGCCACGATGATAGAAGGATCACCTTTACAGGTCTTCCATGCCTCAAGTGCATTCACGTCACATCCAGCCTTAGCACCCACGTGATTATTGTTGAGGTTCTCAAAATCATAGTTGCCCTCGCCCAGGTTACGGTAGTGCCACTGGCTGGCAAAGCCCGGGTCGTTTGGCTCGCCCTCGGCTGCTGCTGCGCGGGTAGACTTCTGCTGAAGTGCCTTATCGCTGAGATAGATGCGCTTGCTGTCGGTATTGTAAGCACGCTTGATGCGACCGTTGGTCTGAACCTTTGAGATTTCACCCAACTGCTTCAGGCGCTCGGCAGCCGCCTTCAGGTCGGTTCCCTTATTAAACTTCACCGTATACCAGAGGTGGAGTCCCGCCTCGCGGGTTCTTGCCTCAGTATTTGCATCTACCGGGAACACACGCTCGAAGCTGTAGCTTCCCAGGATGTCGAGCACCTCGTCGGTAGAAGGAATACCTGAACGGGTAGCCTTTCCGGCACGGGTCTTGCTCAGTTGTGCCTGGTCGAGGATATCGCTCATTTCCGGACTGAACTTAATCAGCAACTCACCCGCCTCAGCATCTGCAGGGATGGTGATTTCTGAATTGCCGTCAGAAGAGCCGATGGTTGACAGGCTGTCAGAACAGCCCGTCAATGCCAATGCGACCATTGCTATATAGAAAAACTTTTTCTTCATTGTTTGCTTCTATATTGTTTTTATGTTTATCTTACTTTTTCTTAGTTCTCCTGTACTTAGCCATCAGCGCAGCTTCATTAATATCGCCTGCTGCCACGTATTTGCGGTAGTAGAGCGGATAAGCAACACCCGAAACCTCCCACTTGTTGCCTGGGTCGCCGGTTCCGTAATAGTAGTCGTAGCTGTAGCTGTCTTCTGTCATATTAGAGAAACCAACGGCAGCGCCATCGCTGTTCTTACCCTTAGGCTGCTGGTTGAAGATCATGATAGAAGGAGTCCATTCTACCAGATGTGGATGATAAAGAATCCACTTTGGCACCGCACCTGTCAGGAAGTTAAGGTTGAGTGACAACTGACGGCAGTTTGGCAATACACGTGGCACCTGGTAAGGATAAACCTTCTCACTAACTACAGAACCGTCCTTGTGTTTGCAGGTTACAGGATTACTCCTGTCTGAGAGCAACCACTTGCAGGTATCGCCTACCAGCTTGTCGAGATAATCTTTCTTGTTGGTAGAGAAGTCAGACTTGCTGTATCGGGTAGCCTTGCCGGCAGCCTCCAGTGCCTCAGTCATCTCTTCATCGGTAGGAAGTTCACCCTCCAGGAAGCAGTAAGACAACTCCAGTGTATTCAACTTATCCCATGTCAGGAGCTTGAGAAGCGCCTGGCGGTCTGCGGATCCGGCATTTACCTTACCATACAGTCCGATAGGATAGTTATTATAAACATAGACGCCTGATGCGTTCTTTTCGCCCAGCGAAGCGATGTTGGTGACAACATCCGTACGGCGCTGTGCGTAGAGAATGAGGTTACGCAACTTAGGGAAGTTCTTCTCGTTGACGATATTGGTGATATCCGACAACTTGTTGAAGTTGTTACTTACCAGATTGAGCGTTTCAAGGCTGCTACCCAGTTTAGCAAAGCCAGTAGGTAACTGAGTCAGACCGTAAGCCTGAACGGTAAGATTCTTCAGAAACTTCAGCGAACATATTTCTTCACCGAGCTTCACCTCACGAATCTGGTTGTTCTCGTTAGCTGCAACAGAGAATGACTCCAGGAACTTGAGGTTGCCCACTTCCTTAGGAAGAGTTTCGCCACTCTTGAGGTTGAACATGCTGAACTTGACAGAACGTACACGTCCTACAGCCTCAGGATGATCCTTCACGAAATCATCAGTAGCTTCCCAGAGCGTTACACCGCTCCAGTTGCGCATGTTATCGCTGGAATCGAAGGTAGCAATGCTACCCAGTTTCTGATTAATCATGATGACAGAGAGAGAGTCACCGGCACGGTTGTCCTCAATCTTTGGTGCTGCCTTCTGACGAACGGTCAGGATAACATCATCTGTAGGTTTGCCATCTGCATCTACCAGCTGGTCTTCAGCCTTGACTGGCACGAGATGAACCTTAGCCACACGAACGGCAGGAACCACGTTCATCGCCCAGCGGAACTTGAAGTTCACGGTGCGAGGACGATACTTTCTATCCAGCACGATACCCAGGTTAGTACCTTTCAGCTTATCTTCATCCTTGCTGTTCAGGAGCCAGCCCTCACGCTCGCTCTCGTTCTCTGCCTTCTCTGCATCGGTCAGATCACCCTCGAAAGAATACTCAATCTTTCCAATCTTGCATTCCACGTTGGCGGAAATCAGACTCTCGAAAGCACGGTTATCGTAAGAACCGGAGTTTTCGATTTCTACAACAGGATCCTTCAGGAAGATCTGCTTGCCATAACCAAACTGGGTGATGGTAAGCTTGCGACTCTGTCCGTTGGCACCCTGGAAGCTGAGTTCTGTGCTGCGGAGCGTGTTGGAAAGAGTAGAATCCACCTTGATGGTACCCTCAACAGAACCCACGCCGTTGGCAGGCGAAAGCATCAGCCAAGGCTCAGAGGTATTTGCTACCCAGTCCTGTGAGGCAGCGATGGCAATCTGCTCTGTTCCACCCTGAGGGCCTATGGCTATCTCCTCTTTATCGAGCGCCAGTCCTCCTGGGATATCGACATCATCCTTATCGCTGCAGGCTGTGAAAAGCCCGGCAGCGAGAACGATACCTAATGTCAGTTTATTCATATATTTCATATTACTACTTTCTTATAGGGTTTAATTTTCGAGATCCAAAGCATCGCAACCGCGGATGTCCTGATTCTTGTCGTAGAACAGCTTATACATACCTGCCTTGATGTATGGGCAGACGCTGGTTACATCGATAGAGATGTTAGGGTTGTCTGCGATATTCAGAATATAAAGGTGAGAGGTCAGTGTTTCTTCTACCTTACGGATATCGTTGGAACCAATCTGGAACTGGATCAGGCTCGGACAGGTTGTGATTCCTGTAGGCCATGTACGCAGGCAACGCTGGTCGTTATTCTCATCACGCTGGTGGTTGATGGCAAAGGCACGGAGCACGGCACTGTTCAACGGCTGGGTTGGCACCTCGGTGAAGCAGTTGTAGCTCAAGTCCATATTGGTAATGTATGGCAATGTGGTTGAGCGGAAGTCATCAGAGAGGGATGTCAACTTGTTGAATCGGAGGTCGATGACCTGCAGCAGATAAGCCTTCTTGCCCTTGATGGAACCCTTAGGGATGGTACGCATCTGGTTGCCGCTCAAATCGATGGTTGTGATTGGCGAACCGGCTGTAAACAGCTCTGAAGGGAACTTCTCTATCTTATTGTTTGACAGACTGACTGAAGCTGCATTAATACCCTTGTAGGTACCATGACTCTTATCTACACCTGTAATCTCGTTGTAAGAGAAGTCTACAGAACCCATCTCGCGAACCGAACTTGCATCGAAGATATTCGGAATCTTCTTCAGTTTGTTATGAGCGAAGGTCAGACTCTCTACATCATCTGTAAAGGCACAGAGATTAGCAGGAACCTCCTCAATCTGATTGTTGTTCAGATAGAGTGAAGAAAGTGCTACCTCAGAACCGAACGGATGCAACTTCTTGATGTTGTTGTAAGCCAGGTCGAGCAAACCGAGATTTACCATCTTTTTCAATGCAGAATACTCAGGGAACTCCTCCAGGTTGTTGTAACTCATATAGAGAATCTGAAGAGTTTTACCTGTCTTCTCCTCAGCTAAGCGAGTCCAGTCGTTTCTCAACTGGTTGGCTGAGATACCCTTGCATCGTGCCAGGTTCATCGCCTGCAATTTAGGGAGATTATAGTAGAAGTCTGGAATGCGACTGATCTTCGGACAGTTGTAAAGCTCGATATCGGTCAGGTTTTCCATCTTGTCCCAATCCTCTTCCTTAAACTCCTGTGCAAACTTACCATAAACAGGATCGTCAGGATTGTAGAACTTCGCACAAACCTCATCGAATGTGATAGAAGAGTTACCGATGTAGAACTGCTGCAATTTGGTCAGACGGTAGATGGCCTTTGAAATACCGGTAATCTTGTTGGTCAATGTACCGATCTGTGCATCCTTCAGGTTGATGCGGCTGTCCTTCTTGATTCTGTTCTTCGGTGCCACCTTAGGATCAGAGTTGTAGCTTTTTACAATCATCTCCGACATGTTGGCACGTGGGTCATACTTCAGGAACTTGTTCTCATAGTCGTGACGCATGCTGCTCTTCTTTGCTGCAGTCAGACTGTTTGCATCATAATCATTGAAGATGTTGGCACCAATCTTCTCATCGTGAGAACCGAGGTTGAGCACCTGGAGTTCTGTCAGCTGTCCGATGGCATCAGGTACGATTCCCTTTGCACCGAAACCGGCGATGATAAGACCGATGACACGGCCGTTGCTGTTGAGCGTTACGCCCGGCTGTTCGCCCCACATATCGAGTTCCTTGTTGAAGTTCCAGTTAGCTCCCTTGAAGGTAGCATCGCCATAGAAGCTCCACTCCTTACCATGGAGAGATTCCCAGATAGCCTTCAACGCCTCATAGTCCTTGATATACTCCTTGGTCTTGGAAAGGAGGATAGGCACCTGAGCTTTATCATTGAGTTGATTGTCCTCTATAATGAAAGCCTCACCCTTTACAGGCTGGGTCTCATACTTGGTCTTCACCGCACCAGTCTTGCCGTAGGTGGTATATGAGGTAACCTGATAAGTACCGGCAGGCAGCCATACGGTAGAATCGCAGTAAGCTGTACCTGTGTCCATATACTTATCGTTCTCATTGTCAGGATTCTGATTCTCCTTGCTTCCCTCCTTGTATTTCACCTTCAGTTCAGGGAAGGTATAGGTCTCACGGGTAAAGAGGTTGGTTACGCTGACATCAACGAGACGGATGTTAGAGAAGAGATACTCTGTACCACCGGCACGGGTCTTCTCCCACTCCTTCACGAGATTGAACTTCACCTTACCACGCTCCACAGTCTCCACCATGAGGTTCTGTACTTCCAGACCGCCACCTACTACAGTAAATGTTTCGCCGGCAGAAGAAGCCAGCAACTCCTCGTCTACCGCATCATAGAGATAGAAACCGATGACGGTGTAAGTACCCGAAGCGAGTTGCAGTTTTTCACTTCTCAGACCGTACTCTGCATTCTCTGAATTATAAGAATTGAGCACCAGTGTCTGAGACACAGTTGTACCGTTGTGCTCCATGACCACCTTGATTTTCTTGGCATCATCCAGTTTCTCAAGTTTGTCAAGGGCAGCAGCACGGGTAGCTCTAGAAGAAACCTTCTTGCTGAGCTTGAACTGCACATATCCGTATGTGCCGTCCCAGCCTCCGGTCTCATCATCCGAGCAACTTGTTGCTGCAAAGGTCAGGAGAGAGACCAAGAGCAACAAGAGTGCCTTTGAAAATATTTTCATTCTGTTCATTACTTTCTCTTGCTTCTAAATCCCATATTATTGATAATGACTACTCGCTGGCATACTCTCTGCATGTCGTTGAAACCAGCAAGGATAGGATAAGTGAGCTTATCGGCATTCAAGCCAACATAGATACCCTTATCGTCCTGTCCTACCTCGTAGTTTTTAACATCAACAGGGTTTCCTGTACCGTCGTAAATGACTACGTCTGCTCCAGCTGTAGGATCCCATCCGTCAATCTGAGGATAAATGGCTACATAACCACCATAAACTGTTGATTCAAATACTTCTTTACCAGTATAACTGAAGATGCCCTCAGCATATGACTTAAAGTCATCATTGGTTGTCAAGGCACAATCTACATTCATACCCATGCTGGTAACAATAGGAGCAGTAACCTCAGAATCGCCCTTCTTTTCTTCCTTCTGTACAACATCCATCAGGAAGTAACGGTCGTAATCGCTCTTCACTGTCATGAAGTCTTCCTCCAGCATTCCGTCGAGTCCATTCTCCAGACTCTCGAATACGCTCTGTGGCAATGCATAGACCAGGAACTCACGGCTTCCGCTGCCTAATGGAGCGACTGTGAGCTTCACATCACCCTTTTCTCCCTGCAGTTTCACAGCACCAGATGTATCCTCGAACAAACCATCTTCCTTTTTATCGAAGACTACCAGCTGGTAAGCATCACCCAAGGTCTTGAGGGTGAAAGGAACGAAGTTGTAGAAGGTGAAATCGTTGGTATCACCGCCATTCAGGCTAGAACCATTCTGAGTGAACACCTTACCATCGAGAGATACATTCCATACTGCCCACTGTGAAGAGGTTGGATAAGTAACATCCATGGTGCTGGTGGTCATACCATTATAGATAACAGGTATGGTTGTAGCAGCCTTACCATCCTCAGAAGTGAAGGTGATGGTGTAGTTGCCGTCCTTAGCGATGGCATACTTAGCACTTACGCCCTGATTCTCCTTGAAGGCAACACCGCCAACAACAGCCTCGTTAGGTGTACCTACTAGGAAGCCGCCTTCCAAGTCTACCCAAGCTGGAGTATTGGTAACAGCAAAACGGAAGTTTGACTTTACAGTAAACTTGTTGTATATAGGCTGTTCTGCGAGGTCCTTGTAACCTACAGTGATACCTGTCTCGGTAATATCGTTGCCAGCCGCATCGAATACCTGCAACTTATAGCCAGCAGCCGAACGCGTAACCTCAGCGATGGCAACCTTCTGACCACCCATGCTCAAGAAGAGCTGAGCCACGCTCAATTCCTTGCTGGCATCATCAGCAGTAATCTTAACCTTGATAGTCTGCTTGCCTGCAGTACCATTGAGTACGAAGGCGTCTGCTTTCTCGCCCTGCACCAGTTTACACCAGATTTTGTCTGAAGAAAGGCTCCAGCTCTCGTTAGCTTCGAAAGTAAACTCTTTCACTTCGCCAGCTTCACCGGCGATAGTCTGTACCTGTGGGAATACAGGAGTTACGGCATCGTCATCGCTGGAACAAGCTGTGAACAGAGTCACTGATACCAGCGCCATCAATACGAGCCAATATTTTGAAATCAATGTTTTCATTTTCTTTTTATTCTACGATTAATATCCTTGTTCTTTCAATTTCTCTGCTTCTGCATCGCTGATCCATTCATACATGGTGATGAAGGTTCCCACGTTGCCGTAGGTTGAACCATCCTTGTTGTCAACACTCATGTTGACATACTGCAATACATAGTTCTGGCAGGTGTTATAATAAGAGGTATAGAGAGAAGGCTGGCTGATGCGCAACTTGCCGTCTCCATAGATGGTACCGAACGCCTCGCCGGTTTCACCAGCTATCTGGTCGTCCATCTCAACCTTTGGCTCAAGCATGTTCTTGGTATTGAACTTCAACTTCAGGTTGTAGCCCTTATAGTAAACATCCTTCAGGAGAACGGTATTCTCCTCGCCTTCCACCACCTCAGTCTTGATCAGACGGTTGGTTACGTTGTTCAGATACTTGCTGTAGAAGGTAGATGTTACCATGCACCAGCCAGAGAAGTTGTGGATATCGAAAGGACAAGACTTCTGCATTACCACGTGGGCATAGTCCTTATAGAGATCTGTCCAGTTATACTTCTCCGGAATCACCAGTTTCAGGGTGAAGCCGAGCGAGTCGGTCTTGCCGATGTTATCATAGATACCCTGAACCTTCACATTTCCTACCATCTCGCCCGCCTTGATTGTAACGGTGTTGTTGAGGATGCGGTAATGCTTACCCTCGATGGCATTGCTCTGCTTGTCTACTACCTCCACGCCGAAGGTGCGGTCGTAGTCAGCTTTTTCGGTTGCTGATACAGGCACATTGAAAACCTCATTGCTTTCCTGTACAGCATACTGATAGAGCGTATCAGAGAACATGATATGACTTGGACCAGCATAAGTGGTATAATCCTGTGAACAACTCACAAGAGCGATGAGTGCAGCTACGGCTGCCAAACATCCCATCATTATTTTCTTCATGATCGTCTCCTTATTTTATTTGTTACTTTCATTAGGCTGAATCTCAGAACCTGGTGCCTCAAGCTCATGCTGAGGAATTGGCCAGACAAAGAGAGGGTCATCCTTTTCAACCTTCAGACTGCTCTGCACGAAGTTGGCAGCAGGCTGGTCGGCAGCCTTACGCTCAAATCCCTTGTGCCAGCGCTTGAGGTCGTTCAGACGGAAGCCTTCCATATAGAGTTCCTTCACACGCTCTGCCTCGATTATCTTCATGGCGTTGCTCTCGCTCATCGAGGTGTTACCACCGTAAGATGAGTAGCGGGCTGTACGCAAGGTAGAGATGTCCTTACCTGCCTTACCATAGTCCCCCTTCATGGCGTAAGCCTCAGCACGTATCAGATACTGCTCTGACAGACGGAATACCATTGGCTGATGAACATGCAGGATATTGTTGTTCAGGAATTCTGCATCGCCGAAATACTTGCTCAGCAAAGGCCACTGCAAACCGTGCTCATAACCTGTTACACGGGTTGTGAAGATGGCTGCAGCACGGAGGTCATTGCTGTCGAATGAGTTGATGATCCATGTCTCAGGCACATAGTCTGGACGATAAGTTACATAGTTGTAGTTATCGAAGATGGTACCCAGTGCACCGCCATAGCTGTTCACGGTAAAGCCTACCTTCCAGATAGCCTCACGCGAATCACCATAGGTCCAGATATACTTGTAATCGTTCACCTGGTTTGAATAGGTGTTGGAAGAAGCCTTCTCCAATGTATAATACTTACTGCCGATTACCTTAGATGCATACTTGATGGCATCATCGTACTTGTGCATATATAAGGATACGCGCGCACGCAAGGCATGACAGGTATACTCATTGAAGAAAATCTCGTTGTAGAGACTTCCAGTGAAGTCTTCATCTACCTTCAGATATTCAGCAGCCTTGTCAAGGTCTCTCAATACGAATTCGTATGATTCCTTCAGACTGGCTCTCTTCTGTGGCTCATTGCCGTAATAGTGCTCTGTGAGTACAACGCCGAGTTCCTTCTCTGCCTGCTCATCGCTATCGTAAGCCTTGCAGAAGCACTTGATCAACTCTGAGTAAGCCAGGGCACGGGCAAAATAAGCCTCGCCCTCACACTGCTCCAGCTTGTCGAGCTCCTTATCACTGTTGGTGTTTGCCTTCACCTTATCTACATTATCGAGCAGGAAGTTGGCATTGTTGATAACACCATAAAGATCGGCATATACCGCCTCGATGTCGGTGTTGGTAGCCTTGATATCTTTCCAACGGTAGATATCGCCATAGGCATTAGAGTAGCCCTTCACGCAGTACACGAAGTCTGCCTGCAGATCTGGCAGGATTGTCAGATTGCCCGAATAGAGGGCGCTGCTCTTGAAACTGTCGTAGATACCGTACACCAGCTTATCTATGTCGCCCACCGTGTTGATAGCCTGGTCCATGCGGATAGAATCCTCTGGATACTTATCAAGACAGGAAGACATCGAGAGGGCTAGGATTCCCGACAGGATGTATGTCTTTATATTTTTGATATTCATTTTTTTCTCCTTTCTTGGTTAGAATTGCAATTCAACACCCAGAGTAAACTGGCGTGATGCCGGATACTGTGCCTGGTAAATATTGGATGAAACCTCAGGATCCAGACCGTTGAAACCGGTTACGGTGAAGAGGTTCTGTGCCTGACCGTAGATTCTGACCATAGAGAAGAAGTTGGTCTTGCGCAACAGACTCTGTGGCAATGAATAGGACAGACTGAGATTCTTCAGACGGAGGAACGATGCATTCTCCAAGAAGCGGTCGTCGAGCTGGGTTACCTCGCCCCAACGTGGGATGTCGGTAATATCGCCCGGCTGCTTCCAACGGTCGTACAACAGACGGTTTGACTGGTTGTAAGCAGTACCGAAGGTTACACCGCTCTCCTCGAAGTAACGGTCGTTGTTAATCACGTAGCGTGTACCAATCCAGCTGAACTGGGCAGAAAGCTGCAAGCCCTTCCAACGGAAGCTTGTACCGAAACCACCCATCCAAGGTGCATCATAGGTCTTGCCTGTCATCACCTTGTCGCTCTCGCGGAACTCGTTGGTCACGTTGCCATCCTTATCATACCAGAGCTGCTCACCATTCGCTGGGTTCACACCGGCATAACGGTTCAGGAAGAACTCGCTTACTGAGTGACCTACCACATACTTCAAACCGGTGGTTGAGTTTACATACTCGGTTACACCGTTATAGAGTTCCTTCAATCGGTTCTGGTTGTAAGATACGTTGGCACTTACATTCCAGGTGAAGTCGCGTGTGCGGATTACATCACCGTCAGCGCTCAACTCGATACCCTTGTTAGCCATCACACCTACGTTCTTCCAGCGATAGCCCTCGCCGGTAACGGTGTAAGACTCAGGAACGCGCATCAGCATATTGGAGGTACGCTTGTAGTAAGCCTCGAAGCTGAAGTTGATTCTGTCGAGGAAGCCCAAACGGAGGGCGAAGTTGTTTGCCCAGGTTGACTCCCAACCCAATTCCTCGTTACCACTCTGTGATGGAGAGAAACCGGCAGTATTATCGTAGTTGGCACCACCCGATACCAGAGCCAGGTGATAATAGTTAGGAATCTCAGAGTTACCCGATGTACCGGTACTTACGGCAATCTGGGCTGTGCTGAGCCACTTCATATCCTTCAGCCAGTCGGTTGACTTCACGTTGTACATGAAACCGAGCGACCAGAATGTACCCCAGCGATGATCCTTACCGAAACGTGAAGAAGCATCAGTACGCAGAGAGAAGTCGGCATAGTAGAGCTCCTTATAGTTATACTCGCCACGCATGAAGAATGACAGGTAAGAGTAGTCAGAAGATGAATCTGCCCAGCGGCTGGCACGTGTACCTGATGATACGTTGGTCAGGAGGTCGCTGGTCTGACCCTTGGAATATACCTGGAAACCCTCTGAGTGGAAATTGACAGCCTCCTGACCCAGCATCACGTTGAACGAATGGATATCGTTCAGGGTGAAACGGTAGTTAGCCGTAGTGGTCTCTGTCAGGTTGATGGCATCGCTGCTCTGGCGTGCCGCAGTACCCTGTCCGTTATTTGAAGAGAGACTTGGGAACGACTGGAGGAACGCTGTAGAATGGGTAAAATCGGCACCGAACTGAGTACGGATAGTCAGATTCTCTATCGGATAGATTTCAGCATACATGGTAGAGAGCACCTTATATTTCTTGTTCTTGATAGGATTCAAGCCCATGTAAACGATAGGGTTCTCGCTGGTTCCAGCCCAGTTGCCTGCTGAAAGTGAAGCCAGACTGCCATCCTTTGCGTATGGATTCCAGTAAGGCAGCATGAATCGGCATGCTGAGATAGGAGTAACGGTAGTATAGCTTCCGTCGTCAGCCTGCTGAGCCTCCTCATAGGCAGCCATGGTGTTGGTACCTACCTTCAACCACTTGCCAGCCTTTACATCTGCATTGGTGCGGATGTTGTAACGGCGGAAGGTTGAATTCTGTGCGATACCGTCCTGATCGTAGAAACCACCAGAAACATAGTAGTTCAAGCGGTCGGTAGCACGGTTGATAGAGAGTTCGTAGCTCTGCAGCGGAGCGCGGTCGTTGAACACCTCGTCCAGCCAGTTTACGTTCACTCTTGAAAGGAGATTGTAATCCTTACCTGTATCCAGACCTACTTCTTTCTCAAACTGGATACGCTCGTCGGTATTCATCATTTTCCAGTTGGTCTGTGCCAACTCAGAGAAACCATACTGTGCACGGAGCGTAATCTTCGCCTTGTCCATCGCCAAGCCTCGCTTGGAAGTGATGACAACCACACCATTGGCAGCACGTGCACCATAGATTGAGGTAGAAGAGGCATCTTTCAATACAGAGATACTTTCGATGTCGTTAGGACTCAAGGTATTGAAATCAGAACTTGAGATTGGCACGCCGTCGAGGATAAAGAGTGGCGACTTGCCGGAGTTGATAGAGTTGGTACCACGGATCTGGAAGGTAGCCGCCTTGCTAGGTTCACCCGAAGAAGAGATGACCTGCAAACCAGTACTCTGTCCCTGCAAAGCTTGGTCGAAGCTTGCCGCCGGCACATTTTCTATCTTTTCAGACTTTACGGCAGACACGGAACCCGCAATGGTTCCCTTCTTTCTCACGCCATACGCCACCACAACCACTTCATCCATCATCTTGGAATCCGAAGCAAGGGTGATGTTGAGCGTATTTGTCTGCGCTTTCACAACGTGCTTCTGCGTAACGCAACCCACATAAGAGTAGGCAAGCGTAGCCTTCGAAGCACCCTTAATTTCGATGGTATAGTTACCGTCAATATCGGTCACTACACCATTTGATGTTCCCTCTTGCATAATGGTCACACCAATCATCGGTTCGTTGTCTTCAGCAGACACGACTGTACCCTTGACGCTGAAGCTCTGCGCCAAGACCGATTGGATAGACAACAATACAAGTGAGACAAGTAAAAGAGTTAATCTTCTCATCCTTGTTTGTTTCAAGTTTATTAATTAATAATTATTATTTTTTTCTCATTTTTTTCTCGTTTGGTAAAAGCCGAAAGCACTCAGGGCAACACTTCGCCCCTCCATTTATACATTCTTTCACTAATATGCACGCATGGAAATACCTATTTAACTTAAATCGGTGCAAAATTACGAATATTTTCTTATTTGCCCAAGATAATCGCTTAAAATTTAAATGTTTGATATGAAATATCTATGTTTTTTAGCATATATGTTCATAAATTTAGTTAATTGTCGATTTTTTGTCACATCCGATTACAGTTTGCAAAACCAAGTTCAATACACACTTTTTTTTGTTTCTATGCAGCCGTTTTCATAAAGCTGAAATTACGTCCCGACGTATCTTATACTACGTCGGGACGTATCTTTTGCTGCGTCGGGACGTAGCAAATGCTACATCGGGACGTATTTTTCACTGCATCAGAACGCAACTTTTACTGCGTCTGGATGTATCTTTTACTGCATCGGAACGTATTTTTCTTCCCTTTTTCACTAGTAAAATTGCAAAAAACGATAGAAAAAGCCTCGTATTGAACCGAAAAAGGAGTGTTTTTGCTAAATATCCTCTTAGTTTTCGCCCAAAAATCCCTCAAAAACACCTATATTTTGCTGATTTTATGCCAAAAGTGGTAATATGTGGCAATAAAGTGACAATAAAAACACCCCTTATTGCCACCCGTTATTCACTTATAATCAAAGAGTTAAGACGAGCGTGGCAAATGTGACATTAAATTAGAAAAAAATACACATGTAATGCTACAGAATATTGATATAGTTAGAACTGTATGGTTGAAACGGGCTGAAAGCCTAAAAGTTCCTAGAAGCAGTACGCCCTGAAGCCCAAAAGTTCCTAGAAGCAACACGCCCTGAAGCCCAAAAGTTCCCAGAAGCAGCACGCCCTGTTTTACTCTAATTGAGCAAGCTTTGAGCGTATTTTTTAACGTTAA
>JAJXBQ010000275.1:0-3731 GCA_021640525.1 Segatella copri | reverse complement strand
GCCTATATTGAATGATTATTTCATTATCTTTTAAACGATTTGTCATCGCAATCGTCTATAATAACGTAAAAAAGTAGAAATAATGAGCTTTAGGTAGATTCATACCGCAAAAGAGGGATTTTTCTTCTCATATTCCCGATTTTTTTGCGAACTTTGCACCCGAAAGAACAATAGGAAGTATTGGGTATATATAAATAAGAGTGATAAAAATAAATATATAGAAAGCAATGAAAAAGGTATTTCTTTTGGCTGCCCTCGTGCTCGCATGCACAGCTGGCAGCAACGCAAGCGCTATGAACGAGGCAGCGCTCAATGCCTCAATGTCTGAGATGATGCCTGTTAAGAAGACGGCTAAGAAGACAACTAAGAAGACTTCTAAGAAGACTACGACCAAGAAGACTTCTACAAAGAAAACAACATCTACGGCATCTAGCACAGCATCTAACACGGCTGCAGCAAATACAGCAGCAACAACAAACAGCAATGCCGCTACATCTACCAGTGCAACCAGCAATGCAGGTTCTGCCGTAGCAGGTATCTTGGGTGCTGTACTGGGCGGAAACTCTAACAGCAGCAGCTCTGCAGGTAGCAGCATTATCAATGGCATTCTGAAAAATGTAATCGGTTCAGGTACCTTCAGCAAGCAGGATCTCTGTGCCCATACCTGGAAGTACAGCAAGCCGGGATGCGCCTTTACCTCTGAGAATCTCCTGGCAAAGGCTGGCGGTGAGATTGCTGCCAACAAGGTAGAGGAGAAGTTGGGTGAGTATTACAGCAAGTTTGGCTTCAGCGGTTCAAACACCTATTTCACCTTCAAAACTGATGGAACTTTCGCTGCCAAGATAGATGGCAAGTCATGGCAGGGTAATTATACTTTTGATGAGAAGACTCACGCTATCCAGTTGAAGGGTCTGCTCTTGAGTATGTCGGGTTATGCTACCAAGACTACCAACGGCATCAGCCTGCTCTTCGACCAGACAAAGTTGCTCAACCTCATCAAGACCATGGGTGCCCTCAAGGGCAGTTCTACCCTCAGCGCTATCGGTACTATCGCCAATAATTACGATGGTATGCGTGTAGGTTTCGAGATGAGTAAGTAATCCTAAAGGATAGAATCCATAACTGAGCCTTCTGTTGAAGTGGGCTCAGTAGATGATAATCGCCCTGTAAGAAGTAAAGCATCTTTCAAGCTATGCTTTGCTCTTTACAGGGCGATTTTATTGTTTATTTCACGCTCAGTTTCATTGTCTTTACATCCTTGCTGTTGGCTCCTATCATAATCTGGAAGTCGCCAGGTTCTATGATGTGTTTCAGATCTGCGTTGTAGAACTTGAGCATATCCGGGGTGATATCAAAGCTTACCTCCTTGCTCTCACCTACTGCCAGATGGATGCGCTGGAAACCTTTCAGCTCCTTTACAGGGCGGGAGATGCTGGCAACCATGTCGCGGATGTAGAGCTGCACAATCTCGTCGGCATCGCGGGAGCCATTGTTTTTAACGGTGACGCTGGCTGTAATCTTCTTGCCATCCTGCCATTCGGTAGCCTCCTCATTGCTGATGCCCGCCTCCTGGCTGCTCAGGCGGAAGTTGCTGTATGAAAAGTAGGTATAGCTCAAACCGTAACCGAAAGGATAGAGCGGACCATTGCTTACATCCAGACAGTTGCTGGCAAACTTGGCAAACATCTCATTATCATCTGGTACCGGGCGACCGGTGTTCTGATGGTTGTAGTAGAGAGGTTCCTGACCGGTAGTCTTAGGCATCGAAGTGGTGAGCTTACCCGATGGCGATTTGTCGCCAAAGATGACATCGCAGAGGGCATCGCCCATCTCTGAACCGCCAAACCATACATTCATGATGGCTGGTACATGCTGTTTCTCCCAAGTAAGAACCGTAGGACGGCCTGCAAAGTTGAGGAGCACTACCGGCTTGCCCGTCTTCAGGAGTTCGGCAAGCAGTTCGCGCTGTACATCCGGCATCTCCAGGTTGGTACGGCTACTGCATTCGCCACTCATGTCAGCACTTTCACCCATAGCACAAACTATCACGTCTGCCTCATTTGCAATTTTCAGCGCTTCAGCCTTCATTTCAGCCTCGTCGCCCCAGTTGATAGCCTTTCCTAATTCGCCGTTCTTCTGCATTTGTCTGTCTCGCCAGATATTGCATCCCTGTGCATATAATAAGGTAGCTTTTCCGGCAAGTGCATGCTCCATCGCCTCCTTGATGGTGGTATATTTAGATGGTTCCTGAGCCACGCTCCATGTGCCGGCTATGTTGTTTCGGGTATCGGCAAGCGGACCAATCAGGGCTATCTTTCCTTCCTTCTTCAGTGGCAGGATGCAGCCTTCGTTCTTCAGAAGCACGAAGGTCTCTGCAGCCACATCGCGGGCAGCCTGACGGTTCTCTGCAGTGTAAATCTCGCTTTTGCTGCGCTTGGTGTTGCAGTAGCGGTAAGGGTCGCTGAACAGGCCCAGTTTATATTTCGCTTCCAGAATGCGGCGGCAGGCGATATTCACATCCTCCTCGCTCACCTTCCCTTCTGCTATGCTCTTTGCCAGATGCTTTACGAAGGCGTTGGAGCACATATCCATATCGGTACCTGCCTTCAGTGCCTGTTCTGAAGCCTCCTTGAGGTCTTTAGCCGTTCCGTGCTGCAGAATCTCGGCGATAGAAGCGTAATCGGTAACCAGCAAACCTTTGAATCCCCACTGCTTTCTCAAGACATCGGTCATCATCCATTTGTTGGCTGTAGCAGGTATGTAGTCGATGAGATTGAACGAAGACATCACGCTGCCTACGCCTGCCTTCACCACAGCCTCGTAAGGTGGCAGATACTGGTTCATCATGCGCACGCGGCTCATATCTACCGTGTTATATTCCTTTCCGCTCTCAACACCTCCGTAGAGGGCGAAATGCTTCAGACAAGCCATGATGCGGTTGGCTCTCAGAATCTCTTCTGTGCGCATATCCACGCCCTGGTAGCCCTGAGTCATCGCTGCTCCCATCACGCCGCTCAGATAAGGATCCTCGCCATTTCCTTCGCTGATTCGTCCCCAGCGGGCATCGAGTGCGATATCTACCATAGGAGAGAAAGTCCAGTTGATGCCGTCGGCACTTGCTTCCTTAGCCGATATTTCGCCTACTTTCTTCATCGCCTCGGTATCCCATGAGCAGGAGAGGGCGAGCGGGATAGGGAACATCGTTTCGTAGCCATGAATCACGTCCATACCTACGAGCAGCGGGATGCCCAGACGGCTGTTCTTGATGGCTATTTCCTGCAGTGCCTTGATTTTGTCGATGCCTTTGATGTTGAAAACTCCGCCCATGTTGCCCTGGGCGATATCGCTACCTACCTGAGTGTCAAGTGCGCCGCCGGTGGTGATGTCGCCAGCTACCATCAGGTTCAGCTGACCAATCTTCTCCTGTAGCGTCATCTTCGCCATCAGTTGGTCGATATACTCCTTCATGGGCAGAATCTTGCCTTTCTTGGTTGTGGCAGTTACTTTTTTCTTAGGGGCTGCCGTATGGGCGAAAGCAGGTGCTGCCATAGAACCAGCCAGAAGAAATGTGAGTGATAAAAGTGCTGTTCTCATTGTTTATTATGTTAATTGTTATTTTTGATGCTTATCTGTTGCAAAGATAATAAAAAAGATGATACGATGCGCGATACGAATGTTAAAATGTGGATGAAATTTTCTTTTTTAGATAGGAATATATCTGATAATGAGAT
>JAJXBQ010000035.1:4801-18624 GCA_021640525.1 Segatella copri | reverse complement strand
GCAGAAGTCCGCTCGTTTCCATATTGTTACCTATATAATATAGGCAAACGCCCAACTTCTTGATTTTCAATCAAAGTCCAATTTAGAGCGAGTTAGATTTATTAACATTTTAGCCCATTTTCTTTTTTTTTACGCCTAAACGGCTCAAAACAGAAACTTTTAAATCTTCTTCTTATAGCAGCGATGACGGCGATGCTGTTCACTCTCCAGATACTGCCACTGGCTCTGAACACCGGTATTGGTCTCCATCTGCGGCATTGCCTCAGCCCATTTAAAACCATAACGTCGATACTGCTTTATCAGATCGGCAAAAATAAGCGCGTTGGCTCCCTTCTTGCGATATTCCGGAAGAACACCTATCAAGAGCAAATCTACCGTATCCGTCTTGTGCCACTTCAGAACCTTCAGCACCTTCAGCCAACCCGTAGGGAAAAGCTTGCCATCGCCTATCTCGCGCAGCGCATCGGTAAACGAAGGGAAGGAAACACCAAAGGCAACCAGTTTGTTGCCAGCGTTGCCATCTACCACACCCGTTACCAGGTTCAAGTCAGCCTTCTTGATATAAGTATTTACATATTCATCTATCTGCTTCTCCGTAAGCTGCTGGAAATCATAGAGATTCTTATAAGTTTCGTTCAAGATTTCGAACACCTTCCTGCCCATTCCTCCCGAGGTCAGTTCCCGGCGGGTGAACTTATGAACATGCAGATTATATCGGCTCTCTATCATCTGGGCAGTCTTGGCAAACTTAGCCGGTGTCACTTCCGGAATCCTGATGCGGTACTCCAGCCAGTCGTTATCCTTCTCATAGAGCGGAAAACTCTCCAGATGCGTCTTGTAATAAGGATAATTGTAATTGATATACATCGTAGACTTCCGATCGAAGCCCTCGATGAGCAAGCCCTCACGGTCCATATCCGTAAATCCGAGCGGACCTACGCATTCGTTCATTCCCTTGCTCTTGCCCCAGTTTTCTACCGTGCGCAACAAAGCACAGGAAACCGCAACATTATCCACGAAATCGAACCAGCCGAAGCGAACCTGCTTCTTGTTCCACTCTTCGTTGGCACGATGGTTGATAATGCCAGCAATTCTACCTACGATACGAGCCTCGCTGTCAACCGCCAGGAAGTATTGAGCCTCGCAGAATTCAAAGGCAGGATTCTTCTTTGGGTCCAGCGTATTCATCTCGTCGAAACGCAAAAAAGGAATGGCAAACTTATGGCCTCTGTAGAGATCATAATGAAACTGAATGAAGGTTTTCAGCCCTTTTTTAGTCGTTATCGGTATGATTCTTATCTCATCATTCATTAGTATATTATTTTATGTATATATATTCAATTGCGGTGCAAAAATACAATAAATTTATGAATAATGCAACTCTTTTCTTATAAATTTATAAAAGTTTGTTCATAATTGTCCAACTTTGTGGATATTTATGTACCTTTGCAGGTTGAAATGCCCCAAAAGAGCATCATAAAGTTATGAAGAAAGAGAAAAGAGACAACTATACGTTCCTCACACATGCCCCTGTGCATCATGTGATTTTTACGATGGCCATACCAACGATTATCAGTATGCTGTCGACGAGTATGTACAATCTCGCCGACACTTATTTCGTGGGCAGCATCAACACGCAGAGTGTGGCAGCGGTAGGCGTTTCCTTTGCAGCAATGGCTGTTATCCAGGCGATTGGTTTTTTCTTCGGTCACGGAGCAGGCAATTATGTTTCGCGACAGTTGGGCGCCAAGCATACGGAAGAGGCACAGAAGATGGCAACAACGGGCTTTGTGCTGAGTTTTCTTACCGGTCTCCTCATCGCCATCCTAGGGCATCTTTTCCTCACACCACTCTGCCTTCTGATGGGTTCTACGCCCACCATTCTTCCTTATACAGAGCGTTATCTGGGCATTATCCTGCTGGGTGCTCCCTTTATGACCACCTCGCTTACGCTGAATAATCTGATGCGATTTCAGGGCAATACGATGTATGCGATGAAAGGCATCATGTCGGGTGTGCTGCTCAATCTGATTCTGGCTCCTCTACTCATCCTCTACTTCCAGCTGGGCATTACCGGAGCCGCCATAGCCACCCTCACCAGCCAGTGTTTCGGCTGCGCCATGCTCTTCTGGATGACGCATAAAGGCGAGAACATCCGCATCCGTCTCAGCAATTTCACCCCTACCCGCGCCTTTGCCAAGGAGATTATCTTCGGCGGAACCCCTTCGCTGTCAAGACAGGGACTGGGAAGTATCGCTACGCTGATGCTCAATGTGGCAGCAGGTGCGTTTGGCGATGCAGCCATTGCGGGCATGAGTATCGTTACCCGCATCTCCTTCTTCACCTATGCGATGGTCATCGGTCTGGGACAGGGATTCCAGCCGCTCTGCGGATTCTGCTACGGTGCCAAACTCTATGGGCGCGTAAAGGAAGCCTTCTTTTTCTGCATCAAATGCGGCACGGTTTTCCTCGCCGTCTGTGCCCTTCTCGGCTTCATCTTCTCAACTTCCATCATCAGCATCTTCCGCGATGATGCAGCGGTTGTAGCCGTAGGTTCGGTGGCTTTGCGATGGCAGGTGCTCAGTTTTCCGCTCGTAGCCAGCATCGTGCTCACCAACATGCTGATGCAGACCATCCGTAAACCGGTGAGAGCCAACATCGTAGCGGCAGCACGCAGCGGACTTTTCTTCATTCCGCTCATCTTCATCCTCCCCTATTTCTTCGGACTGCTGGGCGTGGAGATGTGTCAGATGTGGGCAGATTGCTGCTCGTTTGCCGTAGCGGTTCCGATAGCCTGGAGCGCTTTCAGGGATATGAGAAGAGAGCAGATGGAACTTGGGAAAAGCCACTAGAAGATAAGAAGATACTAGAAGATAAGAGAAAATACTTGAGATAAGAGAAAAAACTTGAGATAAGAGAAATGGAGAAGACATATTACATAGGATTGGACGTTGGCTCTACGACAGCCAAAATAGCCGTTATCGACAGCGATAACCAGGTAATTTACTCAAAATACGAACGCCACAACGCTCGTGTCAACGAACTTGTGTCGCAATATTTCGATGAGATTTTAGCCCTTACCGGCGATGCAGAGGCAAGAATCTGCGTAACGGGAAGCGTAGGAATGGCTACTGCCGAACAGCTCCAGGCGGAGTTTGTACAGGAGGTGGTGGCTGCATCGGTCTATGCCCGTACGGCCCATCCTGAGGCGAAGGCGCTCATCGATATTGGCGGCGAGGACGCGAAGGTTATCTTCTTCAAGGAAAACGGAAATATGGAACTGCGCATGAACGGCAACTGTGCCGGCGGAACGGGTGCTTTCATCGACCAGATGAGTGTGCTGATGGGCGTAGAGAACCAAAAGATGAGCGAGTTGGCGATGAAGGCAGAGCACGTTTATCCGATGGCTGCCCGTTGCGGCGTATTCGCCAAGACCGACATCCAGAACCTGATGGCGCGCAATCTGCCCGAAGCAGATATTGCAGCCAGCATCTTCCATTCCATCGCCGTACAGACGGTGGTAACGCTTTCTCACGGCATCAGTTTCGAGGCTCCTATCCTGCTCTGCGGCGGTCCGCTGACCTTTCTTCCGGCTCTCCGCAAGGCTTTCTGCGATTATCTCCATCTCTCATCAAACGACTTCATCGTATCAGAAAACAGCAATCTCATTCCGGCTCTGGGCTGTGCTTACCGGGCTAAATCGGCAGATTCTGCAGCCTCAGTATCTGTCCTCAGAAGCCGGATGAAAAAAGAAATACAAACGGAATGGACCAGCAGTCTGCTGCCTCTGTTCAAGAACGAAAAAGAGCACCAGGAATGGCTCAAGTCAAAGGCGAAATTCGCTACGGAAACCCAACCGCTGAATAAAGGGAAACAGCAGGTTGTGATTGGTATTGACTCGGGCTCTACTACGACGAAGATTGTTGCGGTAAGGGTGAATGCGGAGACGCCTACGGGAGATATTGTCTTTACCAATTACCGCCTGAATCTGGGAAATCCGATCAAGGCGGTAGCGGATGGACTGAACGCCCTGAAGCAGGAAGCAGCATTGCGAGGCGCTGAACTGGAAATCGTAGGCTCCTGCTCTACAGGTTACGGCGAAGAACTCATCAAGGCGGCTTTCGGCCTCGACAACGGCATTATCGAAACAATGGCGCACGAAAGAGCGGCTGCCTCACTCATGCCCGACGTGAGTTTTATCCTGGACATCGGCGGACAGGACATGAAGGCAATCTTCGTGGAGAAAGGGGCTGTGGTGCGCATGGAACTCAACGAGGCGTGCAGTTCGGGCTGCGGAACATTCATCCAGACCTTTGCCAACAACATGGGTTATTCTGTAGGCGATTTTGCCCAACTCGCCTGCCAGTCGAAGGCTCCCTGCGACCTGGGAACCCGCTGCACCGTCTTCATGAACTCGAAGGTGAAGCAGGTGCTCAGAGAGGGCGCATCTGTAGCTGATATTTCTGCCGGAATCTCTTATTCGGTCATCAAGAACTGTCTTTATAAGGTATTGAAACTCCATGGTAATGAGAACCTTGGAGGCAAAATCGTTGTGCAGGGTGGTACGATGAGAAACGATACGGTGGTAAGAGCATTTGAGTTACTCACCCATACCGAAGTGGCACGAAGCAACATGCCGGAACTGATGGGCGCCTACGGCTGTGCCCTTCATGCGGCGGCAGATTACAAGCATCGCACATCTGCAGAAGACGAGCACCCTGCCTCATCAAGATCCATCGATGATCTCCAGAATCTGGCTCATTATGAAACCAAACAGCTGCAATGCAAAGGCTGCGAAAACCATTGTTATGTTTCCCGCTACACCTTTGCTGGCGGCAACCGATTCTACTCCGGAAACAAGTGTGAGCGTGTGTTCAACAACAAGGGAGCAAACGGGATAAAAGGCAAAAATATTTACGAATACAAATACAGCTTACTATTTGATAGAGAGACAGTTAACCCACTTGACGCTGTAAAACACAGCGTCAAAGTAGGCATTCCTCGCATCCTCAACATGTACGAGGAATATCCGTTCTGGAATGCGCTGCTCCGGGCAGCCGGATTGGGCGTGATTCTCTCTTCCGATTCCACTTTCAGCCAGTATGAAGGAGCCTTGAATACGGTGATGAGCGACAATATCTGCTTCCCGGCTAAACTGGCTCACAGTCATCTGAAGGAACTCAACGAGAACCCGAAGGTTGACCGCATCCTCATGCCATACGTGGTTTATGAACATAATGACGACCCGAAGAATACGCTGAACAGCTTCAACTGTCCGGTCGTTTCTGGCTACAGCGATGTCATCAAGTCAGTCATCAATCTGAAGAAACCGATCGATACGCCCGTTATCAACTTTGCCCAGCCTAAGGCGCTGGAAAAGCAGATTACCGATTATCTCAAGCAACTGGGAGTAAGCAAGAAGACTGCCCATAAAGCGCTGAGAGAGGCCCTCTATGCTCAGGCAGTATATGCTGCTGAAATCAAGAAACAGGGCTGGGAGATTCTGAAAAATGAAGAAACAGAGGCTCAGAAAACGGACGAAACCAAAACTCAGAAGCAGAACAAGGGACTTACGATTCTGCTGGCGGGCCGTCCTTATCATACAGACCCGCTGATTCAGCACAAGCTGAGCGAGATGATAGCCAATCTGGGAGTCAACGTCATCAGCGAAGACATCGCCCGGGGTAATCTCTTTGCAGATTTCAAAGACTTCAATCTGGAGGACCTGGCGGCAGAAAGAAATGAGGCAGCATTAGCCAGCCAAGACAACAACGAAGCATACAACTGTCAGCCAGAGACTTATCTTGTGAAGCAATGGGCGTATATGAACCGCATTCTGAAGGCAGCGCAATGGGCAGCCGAACAGGGCGATGAGGTTCATTTCGTCCAGATGACCAGCTTTGGCTGCGGTCCTGACAGTTTTATCCAGGACGAGATTCGCGACATCATGAAGCGCCACAACAAGCCGTTCACGCTGCTGAAGATAGATGATGTGAGCAATATCGGCTCTCTGAAGCTCCGTGTCCGCTCGCTGATAGAAAGCCTGAAGGGAGTAAAGGAAGTGAAGAGTGAAGAACGAAGAGTGAAAAATTCAACAGCTGAAGAAATTCAACATTCAACACTCAACATTCAACATTTACAGCAGACCAAGGTATTCACCAAGCAGGATATTCATCGCAAGATTCTCGCTCCTTTCATGACCGAATACCTCACCCCTATCATTCCGCCTATTCTGAAACTGATAGGCTATGATGTAGAGGTACTTCCGATGAGCAATGAGGTAAGCGCCGAACTCGGCTTGAAGTTTGCCAACAACGAAGTCTGTTATCCGGCAACACTCATCGTCGGCGACATCATCAAAGCCTTGAAATCAGGCAGATACGACCTGAATAATACGGCAGTAGTGATGAGTCAGACGGGCGGCCAGTGTCGCGCAACCAACTACGCCGGTCTCATCAAGCGTGCGATGATTTCCAATGGATTCCAGGACATTCCGCTGCTCACGCTCGGTGTAACAGCCTCAACAGGCGAAGCATCAGGCTCAACAGACGACAAGCAAGACTACAACGAGCAGGACGGCTTCAATGTGCCTTGGCTGAAATACAGTCAGATTATCGTTACCGCCATTTTCTATGGCGATGCAATCAACGAGATGTACAACGCCTGCATCGTTAGAGAGCGTAAACCGGGCATTGCCAGAGAGTTGCGCGATAAATACATGCAGCTGATAGACGGACCTATCGCCCAGAATTCAGCCAAAGGACTCATCCGACTCCTGGAACAGGCAGCCGAAGAATTCAACCAGATGACCCTCGACAGAACGTTGCCGAAGGTAGGAATCGTAGGCGAAATCTTCCTGAAGTTCAATCCTTTCGCCCACCAGTTCCTGGAGCATAACATCATCTCGCGCGGCATTGAGGTGGTTCCGCCTCTGCTTGCCCCTTTCTTCCTGCAGGAATTTGTGAATGTAGAGATACAGAAACACATGCGGCTGAGTTGCACCAAAGTGCCCGATTTCATCATCAAGGGCGCTTATCAGGCGCTGATAGGCAGAAGATTGCGCCAGGTAAACAAGGCAGCCGGCAAGTTCCGCTACTTCCGTCCGTTCACCAATATCTATGATGATGCGAAGGACGTACAGGGACTGGTTTCGCTCGCAGCCCAGTTTGGCGAAGGCTGGCTTCTGCCTGCCGACATCGTAGGTTACATCCGTGATGGCGTGAACAACATCATCTCGCTCCAGCCTTTCGGTTGCATCGCTAACCACGTGATTTCCAAGGGCATCGAGAAACGTCTCCACGACCGTTTCCCTACACTCAACCTCGTATCGCTCGACTTCGATTCCGGTGTTTCAGAGGTAAACGTCACCAACCGACTGCTCCTCTTCCTGGACAGCATCGCAAAATAAGACAAGCCAGACCCATGTACGGTAAAACGCCGTATATGGGTCTTTCCATTTTTCATCCCCCAAAAAATCACTCTAAAAAATACAAAAAACCGTAGCTATTTCTTTGTCATTCAAGAAAATAATCGTATCTTTGCACTCAAATTTTATTGAGACATTAAGAAAATGAGTAAAGATACATTAACTCATCAGCTGACAGAGACCATCGAGGAGCTTTCGAGCGCCGAATCTTTGAAGGGTCTCTTCCATCAGCATCGAGACGGGAATCCACTTCCTTCGGGCAAGGCGCTCGAAGAAATCATCAGTTTGTCCCGTTCTATCCTCTTTCCGGGATATTTCGGCAATTCTTCGGTAAATATCTCAACCATCAAATATCACATTGGAGTAAGAGTAGAGAAACTCTATGAGATGCTGTCAGAGCAGATTCTCGCAGGTCTCTGCTTCGCCAACGACTGCGAAACGGAAACCCAGGCAGAACTGCAGCACCAGCGTGCCAAGGCAGGCGTGATTGCAGCCAAGGTAATCATGGAATTTCCGAGACTGCGCAAGATTCTGGCTACCGATGTAGAGGCTGCCTACGAGGGCGACCCGGCTGCCATGAGCCACGGAGAAATCATCTCCTGCTACCCGGTCATCAAGGCGATTACCAACTACCGCATCGCTCACGTGCTGCACGAACTGGGAGTGCCGCTCATTCCGAGAATGATGACCGAGCTGGCGCATTCGGAAACCGGTATTGATATTAACCCGGAGGCTACCATCGGCAAGCACTTCACCATCGACCACGGTACGGGTGTGGTGATTGGAGCTACCTGCATCATCGGCGACAATGTGAAACTCTACCAGGGTGTTACCCTCGGAGCCAAGAGTTTCCCTCTCGATAAGGACGGCAATCCTATCAAGGGAATCCCTCGCCACCCTATCCTCGAAAATGATGTCATCGTCTACGCCAATGCCACCATCCTCGGTCGCATCACCATCGGAGAAGGCTGCGTAGTGGGAGCCAACGTATGGGTTACCAAGGATATGAAACCGAAAACAAAGAAATATAAAAAAGAAAAACAAAGTTTATTAGATATAGAATTCAATAATGGAACAGGAATTTGAACTCATTGCCAAGACCTTCATGGGCCTCGAGCCTGTCTTGGCTGAAGAGCTCACCCAGTTGGGTGCCAATAATGTACAGATCGGTCGCCGCATGGTGTCTTTCACAGGCGACAAGGAAATGATGTATCGTGCTAACTTCCAGTTGCACACAGCCATCCGTATCTTAAAGCCTATCAAGCACTTCAAGGCTAGAAGCGCTGAAGAGGTGTATGATCAGATTCAGAAGATCAAGTGGGATGACATCTTAGACGTGAAGAAGACTTTCTCTGTTGACTCAGTAGTCTACTCAGAGGAGTTCCGCAATTCACGCTTCGTAACCTACAAGGTAAAGGATGCGATTGTTGACTGGTTCCGCGAGAAGCAGGGTACACGTCCAAATATCAGCGTATCTAACCCGGATATCCGCCTCAACATCCACATTGCAGAAGACAATGCCACCTTGAGTCTCGATTCGAGTGGTGAGAGTCTGCACCGCCGTGGCTACCGCCAGGAGCAGGTAGAGGCTCCTCTGAACGAGGTTCTCGCTGCAGGTATGATTCTGATGACCGGCTGGAAGGGCGAATGCGATTTCATCGACCCGATGTGTGGTTCAGGTACCATCGCCATCGAAGCTGCCCTCATCGCCCGCAACATCTCTCCAGGTGTATTCCGCAAGGAGTTTGCCTTCGAGAAGTGGAACGATTTCGACCAGGATCTCTTCGACATGATCTATAACGACGACTCTCAGGAGCGCGAGTTCGAGCACCATATCTATGGTTACGATGTTGACATGAAGGCTGTCAATACAGCTAATCTCAACGTTCGTGCTGCCGGTCTTAGCAAGGACATCACCATCGCCCAGCAGGACTTCAAGGACTTCACCCAGCCTGCCGAGAAGAGCATCATCGTGATGAACCCTCCATACGGCGAGCGCATCTCTACCCCTAACCTCCTGAACACCTACAAGATGATAGGTGAACGCTTTAAGAAGGCTTTTGCCGGCAACGAGGCTTGGGTATTGAGCTACCGCGAGGAGTGCTTCGAGCAGATTGGTCTGAAACCATCTATCAAGATTCCTGTATTCAACGGAAGCTTGGAGTGCGAATTCCGCAAGTATGTGATGTTCGACGGCAAGATGAAGGACTTCCGTTCTGAAGGCGGTATTGTGAAGACTGAGCGCGAGAAAAGCGAGATGGCTCAGAAGCACCGTTTCAAGAAGGAGCGTGAATTCAAGAAGCGTGTAAGCGAGGAGACTGAAAACGAGGAGGACGATATCCGTTCTTTCAAGTTCCATACTCACCGTCTGGAAGACTTCGAGAAGAAGCGTGCTGAGTTCCATAAGGGCGGCCGTTCACGTATCGGTGGCGGTCGACGCAATGATGACGATGATGACAAGCGTGGAAGCCGCAGCTTCAAGGGCGACCGCAAGGGTGGCCGTGACTTCGGTGGCAAGCGCGACGGAAAGCGTTTCGAGAAAGGCGACAAGCGTGGTGGCTTCAAGGGCGACAAACGTGGTGGCCGTGATTTCGGAGGCAAGCGCGGAGGCAAGAAGAACTTCAGCGTTGACTTCGACGACGAGGATTAAAGAGACATATCGACCCATACGTCGTGTTTCACGACGCATGGGTGTTAAACCCGATAAAGTAAAGAATATAATGAATCTGAAGAATTCAATTTATAAATTATCTTTTGCTGCTATGATTATGATGGCTATGAATGCAACCGACTTACAGGCTCAGGGCGTGGTTCCTGCCCAGAAAGGCGAGAAAACCTTTACGCTGGAAGACCTGAACTTCGGCGGCAACAACTATCGTAACATGGTGGCTAAGAACCGTTGGTGCACCTGGTGGGGCAATGAGCTCGTTCGCCAGGATGTGGATGCCTGCTATCTCGTCAACAAGACGACAGGCAAGGAGACCAAACTCTTCGGCATCAACGACATCAACCAGTGGATTGCTCCTACCAAGGACATCAAGGTAAGAGCCCTCTACAATGCCCTCTTCCCTTTTGCAGGCAAGAGCATCGTGATGGTAAGCAACGGCAGCAAGACTTATACCGTCGACTTCAAGAAGCATAAGCTGGTGAGCGAGATGGAGTTTGCTGACGGCGAGAACCTCCTGGAGGCTAACGCCCAGCAGAACGCCTTCGCCTATCTGAAGGGCAGCAACCTCTATGTGCGCACCTTCGATGTAACCGGCAACGCCATGACA
Organism: Segatella copri; assembly: GCA_021640525.1. GTDB lineage: Bacteria > Bacteroidota > Bacteroidia > Bacteroidales > Bacteroidaceae > Prevotella > Prevotella copri_S. The sequence goes on along the minus strand of JAJXBQ010000035.1, from coordinate 7,923 downwards.
AGAGAGAAGAAATCGCACGATTTCCAGCTCTCAAAGGACGGAAGCCGCGAAATCGTTTATGGACAGAGTGTTCACCGCGATGAGTTCGGTATCAGCAAGGGAACCTTCTGGAGTCCGAACGGCGAACTGCTCGCCTTCTACCGCATGGACCAGAGTATGGTAACCGACTATCCGCAGGTCGACATCCCGGAAATCGGTTTCAATCATCCTGAAACACAGAGTTGCATCGCTACTCCTGCACCAGACAAGTATCCGATGGCAGGTGAGACTTCACACAAGGTAACCATAGGCGTGTTCGACTGCATGACCGGCAAGACCATCTATCTGAAGGCTGGCGATCCAACCGACCGCTACTTCACCAATATCGCATGGAGTCCGGACAGCAAGACCATCTATATGTTCGAACTGAACCGCGACCAGAACGACTGCCGTCTGACTGCCTACAATGCAGAAACCGGCGAGAAGACAGGCGAGCTCTATCGCGAAACCGACGAGAAATACGTGGAACCTTGCCACCCAATCCAGTTCCTGCCTTGGGACAGTAACAGCTTCATCATGCAGACCCGTAAGGATGGTTACAACCACCTCTACATCTGCACCCTGGGCAAGCAAGGAAGCCGCATGGCAAGCAACACAGAATCACTCGAAATCAAGCAGTTGACTTCCGGTAAATGGGAAGTGATGGAAGTACTCGGCTTCAACAGCAAGCGCAAGAGCATCATCATCGCATCCAACGAGAAATCACCTATCCAGAGAAACATCTTTGCCGTAGATACAAAGACAGGCAAGCGTACGCTGGTAGATGATTGCGGCAAGGGATGGCACAGCGCCACTTTGAGCGAGAACGGACAGTATGTCTTCGACAACTACTCTACTCCGACCGTGCCTCGCAAGATTGCCCTCGTGAACACCGAGAACGGCAAGCGCACCGCTTACTTCACTGCCGAGAACCCTTGGAAGGGCTACAATGTGCCAGAGTACAGCTGCGGTTCCATCAAGGCTGCCGATGGCGAAACCGACCTCTACTGGAGAATGGTGAAGCCGGTAAACTTCGACCCTAACAAGAAGTATCCTACCATAATATATGTATATGGTGGACCTCATGCCCACAACGTAGATGCGCGCTGGAACTACTCTAGCCGTGGTTGGGAAACCTACATGGCAGAAAAGGGCTATCTGCTCTTCATCCTCGACAACCGTGGAAGCGAGAACCGTGGCAAGGCTTTCGAGCAGGCTACTTTCCGCCAGCTCGGACAGATTGAGATGCAGGACCAGATGAAGGGTGTAGAATATCTGAAGACGCTTCCTTACGTAGATGCTGACAAGATTGGCGTTCACGGCTGGAGCTTCGGCGGTTTCATGACCATCTCACTGATGACCAACCACCCAGATGTGTTCAAGGTAGGCGTAGCAGGCGGTCCGGTTATCGACTGGCACTGGTACGAGGTGATGTATGGCGAGCGCTATATGGACACCCCACAGACCAACCCAGAGGGTTACAGGAAGACCTCTCTGCTCTATCAGGCAAAGAACCTGAAGGGCAAGCTGCAGATTATCCAGGGCTTGAACGATGTGACTGTAGTGCCACAGCACTGCCTCACCTTCCTCAAGGCTTGCATCGCAGCAGGCACCCAGCCAGACTTCTTCGTCTATCCTGGCGAGCCTCACAACATGAGAGGTCATCAGAGCACTCATCTGCATGAGCGCATCAGCAATTATTTCTTCGATTATCTCAAGTAAATATCTAGGAGCAAACATCCCCCGGAAAAGGGGAGTTTACTTCTACATCAAATAACAAACAATAACTTACAGCAAATGAAAATTTTATTGTTAGGAGGCGGTGGCCGCGAGCACGCCTTAGCATGGAAAATCGCTCAGAGCGAGAAGTGTGAGAAACTCTTCATCGCTCCTGGTAATGCCGGTACACAGAATGTCGGCGAGAACGTAGATATCAAGGCAGACGACTTTGAGGCGCTCAAGAACTTCACTGTCGAGAATGGCGTTGATATGGTGGTAGTTGGTCCGGAAGACCCATTGGTAAAGGGTGTTTACGATGACTTCAAGAACGATCCTCGCACCCAGAACATCCCTGTCATCGGTCCATCAAAGGCTGGTGCCGTATTGGAAGGCAGCAAGGACTTCGCCAAGAAGTTCATGAAGCGCCACAACATCCCTACTGCCCAGTATGAGACTTTCGACGGTGAGCACGTAGAGGAAGGCTTGAAGTTCCTGGAGACTCTGAAGGCTCCATACGTACTGAAAGCTGACGGTTTGTGCGCCGGTAAGGGCGTTCTCATCCTCCCTACCCTGGAAGAGGCTAAGAAGGAGTTCAAGGAGATGCTGGGCGGTATGTTCGGCAACGCTTCAGCACGCGTAGTCATCGAGGAATTCCTCAGCGGCATTGAGTGCTCTGTATTCGTATTGACCGATGGCAAGAACTACAAGATTCTGCCTGAGGCTAAGGATTACAAGCGCATCGGCGAGCACGATACCGGTCTGAACACTGGCGGTATGGGTAGTGTTACCCCTGTACCATTCGCTACCAAGGAGTGGATGCAGAAGGTGGACGAGCGCATCATCCGTCCTACTGTAGAAGGACTTGCTGAGGAGAACATCGACTATAAGGGCTTCATCTTCTTCGGTCTGATCAACGTTGAAGGCGAGCCTATGGTCATCGAGTACAACTGCCGTATGGGTGATCCTGAGACAGAGAGCGTGATGCTCCGTCTGAAGAGCGACATCGTGGATCTCTTCGAAGGTGTAGCAGCAGGCGACTTGGACAAGCGCAGCATCGAGTTTGATGAGCGTGCAGCAGTCTGCGTGATGCTCGTAAGCGGCGGTTATCCTGAGGCTTACAAGAAGGGTTATCCTATCCAGGGCATCGACGATGTAGAAGGTTCGGTAGTATTCCACTCCGGTACAGCCATGAAGGATGGTCAGGTAGTAACCAACGGTGGTCGTGTCATCTGCGTAAGCAGCTACGGCAAGGACAAGGAAGAAGCCTTGAAGAAGAGCTTTGCTGAGGCACAGAAGATCCAGTTCACCGACAAGTACTTCCGTTCAGATATCGGACAGGACCTTTAGTTTTTTAATGTTGAATTAGATGTTAAGAAAGAAAACTT
>JAJXBQ010000035.1:0-4791 GCA_021640525.1 Segatella copri | reverse complement strand
ATAAAGTAGCGGCTAGCCGCTACTCTTTACCTATTACTGCAACCCTTGCCACGCTGGTTTGGGTTGCAGTAGGTTTATTGGTATCCAATATCTGGGTAGAATTTGCTTTCACAGCCATGTGTACCCTGCTGATGGTGGAACTGAACAACCGTAATGCCCTGATGCGTACCTATAGCCGAATGGTATCCTGCAGCTTTCTGGCATTACTGACGATGGCAGGTCTCCCCCACCTCTCTTTAAAAAGCAGTATTGTGACGATGTGTTTCATCGCCTTTTATCTCATTATCTGGAATTGCTATCAGGATAAACGCTCTACAGGCTGGACTTTCTACGCCTTTGCCTGCATCGGTCTGGCATCGATGGTTTTCGTGCAGATAGGCTATTTCATGCCTATCCTATGGATCATGATGATGGTGTTTACCCTCTCGTTTAGCGTAAAGACATTCTTTGCTTCCCTGGTAGGTCTCATCGTGCCCTACTGGTTTGCAGCCGGCTATTTCTTCTATACCGACAACATACAGGGGTTGGTTGATCACTTCTGTGAATTCATCAACTACAGCGAACTCTTTGATTATTCGCAGGTTACCGACCATCAGGTACTGAATCTGAGTTTTGTTACCCTGCTCACCATCATCGGTTCCATCCACTTCATACGCACCAGCTACGGCGATAAGATACGAACCCGCATGATCTACGAAACGTTTATCATGATATCGGTTGCCTGCATCATCTTCATCGTCCTCCAGCCTCAGCATATACAGGAACTGGGCGGCATCCTGATTGTGAACACAGCACCGCTTATCGCCCATTTCATCACATTCACCCGAGGTAAGTTTACCAACATCTCCTTCATTCTGCTGCTCATCATGCTGGTACTTATCATGGCTTACAACATACTCGTACCAGAGAGCATATTACTATGAGTTGGATTATCAGTTTCTTAATCGACTGGGGCTATTGGGGCATGCTTGCTGCAGCTTTTCTGGCAGGTTCTTTCTTCCCATTCAGCAGCGAGGCAGTAATGGCAGGCTTGCAGGCAGCTGGACTAGAGCCTCTCCCCCTCGTTATCTACGGTAGCATCGGCAATGTGCTTGGTTCCATGTTCAACTACGGTGTGGGCAGAATGGGTAAGATGGAATGGATAGAGAAATACCTGCATGTGAAGAAAAAAAGTCTGGATAAGGCTGAACGTTTCATGGCAGGCAGAGGCGCCTGGATGGGATTCTTCGCCTTTCTCCCACTATTGGGAAGTGCCATCACCATCGTTTTAGGCTTGACAAGAGCCAATATTCCGATTTCGATACTCAGTATCACCATCGGAAAAGTACTAAGATATGTTTTATTGGTCTATGGACTGAGTTTTATCGTTTAATTATGAAGAGATTTTTATACCTTATTATAATATGCGCCCTAATGGTTGGCTGCAAAAGCAACCAGCAAAAGGCTGGCATGGCTAAAAGTAATGCCAAGCCTACTGTAACCGTTACCATCCCTCCCTACCAATATTTCGTAGATAAGATTGCCGAAGACAAGGTAGATGTCAACGTAATGGTATCGAATGGTAACAATCCAGAGACTTACGAGCCATACGCCCAGCAGATGATGGAACTTTCGAAGAGTGCCCTCTATCTGAAAGTGGGCAGCATCGGTTTCGAACAGACCTGGATGAAGAAGCTGCAGGACAACGCTCCTGACATGAAGGTGATAGATACCTCTGTAGGCATCACGCCTGCCAAGACTCCGGGTGGCAACATCGACCCACACGTATGGATGAGTTGCAGCAACGCCCGCATCATAGCCAGCAACATCCTCAAGGCGCTCTGCGAACTGGAGCCGAAGAACAAGGCATTCTTTGAGAAGAACTATCTGTCGCTGCTGAAGATCATCGACAAGCGAGACAGCATCATCAGAAAGAGTTTCAAGGATCATCCTGAGCTGATACGCAAGTTTGTGATCTATCACCCTATCCTCACCTACTTCGCCCGCGATTACCAGTTGGAGCAGCTTGCCATAGAGGAAGAAGGCAGGGAGCCAAGTGCCTCCCAGCTGAAGAGCCTCATAGAGAGAGCCAGAAAAGAAAAGATCAAGTTCTGCCTGATACAGGCAGAATTTGCCAACCGCAACACCACAACCTTCATCAAGGAGAGCCACACCAAACCAATGGATATCAACCCATTGCAGGGCGACTGGAACTGGGCGATGCAGGAAGCGGCAGCAGCGGTACAAGGCAAGAAAATCGTTGTTGGGAAGTAAAAACTAAAATAATATGACTCCAATCATAAAAATCGAGCATCTTTCTGCTGGCTATGAAGGCAAGGAGGTGCTCCACGATATCAACCTCACCGTCTGCAAAGACGATTATCTTGGCATCATCGGTCCCAACGGTGGTGGCAAGACAACCCTCATGCGCCTCATTCTGGGACTGATGAAACCCACAGACGGCAGCATCCGCTTTTATAAAGACGGGGAGGAAGTAAGGGAAATCAGCATGGGATATCTGCCCCAATACAATCATCTCGACAAACAGTTCCCTATCTCCGTTTATGAAGTGGTACTCTCAGGACTCAGCAAGACCAAAAGTCTCTTTTCGAGATACACCCAGGCACAGCACCAGCAGGTTCTCGACTGTCTGGAACAGATGCAGCTCACGGAGTTGAAAGACCGCCATATCGCAGCCTTGAGCGGCGGACAACTGCAGCGAGTACTCCTCGCCCGCGCCATTGTTTCCAAACCCGATGTAGTGATACTGGATGAGCCCAACACCTACATCGACCGCCGTTTCCAGAAGCAGATGTACGAGATGCTGGAACAGATCAACCGGGAATGCGCCATCATCATCGTAAGCCATGATGTAGCCGAAGTACTCAATAACGTAAAGCACATTGCCTGCGTGAACCACCATCTGCATTATCACGACACGACAGACATGCCAAGGGAAAAACTAGAAGAACATTTCCTTAATGTATAAACAGAGGACTACTCGGTGAAGCCCTTCCTCATCGTCCCTATCATCAGAGCGATGTTTGTTGACCTCATCAATACGGGCATCATTACCCCTTCCTCAACTGGATAGGATAAAACACGGCAAACCATCAGGGTGGCGGTGTAATCCTATCAGATATGCCTACAAGACTTCATCTTGATAAATTTCTGAGGCGACATACCAAACTTTTTGGTAAAAGCACGATAAAGGGAAGAACTAGACATGAATGAGTATTCTTGCAAGAATTTGCCCACTGTGGAATAATTTCCTGTCATCAATTGCTCCGCCACGAAGTCTATTCGTAGGTTGGTAATGTAATCACTAAAAGACATCCCTGCATACTTCGTGAAAAGACCAGCAAACTTGTTGGCAGGTATCTGAAAACGTTCCATTAAGTCTGTACGAGAAAGAGACAACTGCTTAAATACCTCCTCACCAACGATATAGTCATGTATTTGACGAAACAAAGTCGCATCTTCAGAAATTGTAGCAACACCCTTGTTGCCCTCACCTACACCATTAGAACTTACCTCGCTTTCTTCCTTGGCTTTTAGTTCTTCCTTGTATCTTAATGCCTCCTCGATATTTAGCATCAAGGAAAGATTCTTCCGCTTGATGACACGATAGTTATTAAATAAAATGGCACCAACAACAAGCACAACAAGCAAGATACTTAGAACTGCATACATCACAATACGACTCCACAATAGTTGTTCTTCTTTCTCCGTCATATCATAGACTTGCGACAACTCTTGTGCAGTACTTTGTTGCTCCCGCACCTTTATGCTATCACGAATGACAGCCAAACGAGCAAAATAAGAGGCTGATTTTCTATAGTCACCTAAATCACCACTTACTTTTCCTGCAAACTTCAAGGTCGATGCCATGTAGAAATTTACAGTATCTTTTCGTTCTATCAAAAAGCGTTCTCGCTCACGACACATGCGCAACACTTCCGCTTGTTTGCCCTTATCCAACAAATAAGGAATAATCAGATAGTCGATACTTCCATATTTTTTGCCAGTCTTCAAGAACTCATGGTAAGCCGCATCAGCCTCTTTCTCATGACCGCCCATTTTGGAATAAACCACAGCCGCATGAGCAGCCCATTTACGGTGTTCCCTATCATAAAGGTCTTCCATTTCCGCCTCATCGCCATTTTCTTTGTCAAGCACAATCTTCAATTCACCCAAGACCTTCAAAGCATCAGCAAATCTCAGGTCACGCTCATAAAAGATAAGCAAGTCATTGTAATTGGCTCTCAAATTGTCGTATTTTCGAGCATACTTAGAATACTTCATCATCTTGACTGCCTGCTGCATTTTCTGATACCCTTGCACTTTGTTTCCTTGGTAATAGAGACTCTTACCGAGATAGAACAATGCCACGGATTCCATCGCTTGATTATGAACAGCATTTGCCTTTGCAAGCAATAACTTGACATACGTCACTTTCTTCACCTCATCATGCATCTCGTCATAGCAAGATATGACACGATGAAGCAACTTCATCTGCAACTCTGCATTTTTCTTAACCTCGGAAGCACGTAAGGCATTCAAATATTGGCGCAATCCCAAGATACTACGCCCTGTGTTATAATAAAGGTCGCCCTCCACCATGTCCAGGTCGTACTTGGGTTGCTTGCCACGCTTGCGCAGCTCCGCCATAATTTGCTCTGCCTTATGAGTATCGGACAACATGTAGTAATACACGCCGTCCTCATTGACGATACTGTCGGGAAGTACAGTTGCCTTTCCCTTCATACCGCCCAACACTATCACTACCAAACCTATCAAAAGCCTTATCAC
>JAJXBQ010000034.1:0-18790 GCA_021640525.1 Segatella copri | reverse complement strand
ACCAATATTTATTCTTATCTTTGCATCCTATTTTTCATAGTAAGTATTTTAACAGTAAAAACTCAAAATGATGAAGCAGAAAAAACATCGAAAGATTCCGGCACTGGCTGCTAGAACCACACTCGTGGCAGCGATGACCCTGATGGCATCCTGCTCCACCGATCATCACAGCCGTATCTGCTCCTGGCATCTGTCTGCCACCTCCTTCCTATGCGTAACACAGATAATAGTCTTATCGGCATACGAAGTAAAGAGACGGTCGAAAAGAAGCTTCTCGGTTTCGGCATCCAGCGATGAGCTGATTTCATCCAACAGCAGAATGTTACCTTCGCGCAAAAGACTGCGGGCTATGGCAATGCGCTGTGCCTGACCGCCACTCAAACGGGTGGCATGCTCTCCTATCTTCGTATCCATACCTGCCGGCAAACTGAAAACGAAATCGGCACAGGCTACATGAAGGGCTTCGGTAAGCTGCTCATCGGTAGCCACGGGATTCGCCAGAAGAAGATTATCGCGAATGGTTCCGCTCATCAGCGTATTACCCTGCTCTATATACACGATATGCGAACGCATGCCGGTTCCTTCTACCATTTTGCCCTGTGCATCATACAATACAATCTTTCCGCTATCAGGCTGGATGATACTCGACAAGAGACGCAGGATGGTAGTCTTGCCACAACCGGTTTCTCCTACTATCGCCACAGATGTGGCGGGACGGAAATCATAAGAGAAATGACTGACAACAACTTTCTTTCGCTCATCGGGATATGAATAACTCACATCCTGAAGACGGATGCCGCAAGCACGCTGCAAAGGGATAGAAGCATCTGCCTGTACCAGAGATTCCTCCTGCTCGGTATTTTCAATCTCTACCAACCGGTCTACACTCGCTGATGCATGAATCAGCTGGGGAATCATGCCCAAGAGCGACATGATAGGACTCTGTATCTGACCCACCAACTGTAGGAAGGCTGTCATCACACCAAAGGTTATCAACCCGTTCTTGAGTTGGATGGCACCATAGACAAAGGCTCCGAAATAGCCGTAACTGAAGGTGAAGGCAAGGAGCAGGCGGGATATCAACGTAAAACGGATACGACGGCGGACCAGATGATGCAAACGCTGCTGCATGCTGCCTACCCTACCGGAAACCGTGCTCTCTGCCTGCAAGGTTTTGATGGTGAGTTCATGTTCTACCGTCTCCTGAATCATCATCTGTATGCTGCTCTCCTCCTCACGTATCGCCAGCGTCATCTTCTTGAGTCGGCTGCCGAGATACTTGGCACAGACTGCAACCACCGGTGTCAGTACCAGAAGGCTCCATGCCAGAATGGAATCGATAGAACGCATCAGGAAGAAGGCACCGAAGAGCTGCACCAGGGTGACTACGATTGTGGGCAGGATATCCGTAACTACCGAAGAGGCTGATGAGAGATCGCGCTCCAAACGCTGGCTGATGTCACCGGAAAGCATATCAGAAGCAGGCTTTCCGGAACCAGCCTCAGCCTGATGCTTAACGGCATAGAGTTTCCTACCCAGCACAAACCGGAAAAGGCGGCTACGCATATCATTCTGGAGAATAACCTCGGTGATGCCGGAAAGATAGAATACCAGCTGGCGAAGGGCTATCAGCAGGGCGATGACTGAAAAAAGCACGATGGTTTCGCGCAGCACATTGCCACGCCAGATCACCACATCGATGAACCGGCGACACAGCCAGACGAGCCACAAACCTAATGCTACCTGCAGGAGACCGGCGATGATGCGCAACAGCAAACGTCCCCGGACTGCAGACATCTGGCGAAAAAACCATAGTGCATACTTCCTCATACCAGTCCCTCTTTCTGCCACTGGGCAATAATCGCCTCACAGTCTTTTTCTGCCTGAGCCATGACTACATCATACTCATCGCACAGAGCCTGAGCCAACGAAGCTACCGTAAAATCGCCCTGTTTCTCAGCCGTCTTCCAGAGAAAGGCGGCAGTTTCGTTGAGACTGATCAACTTGGTAAAGTCTACAGCCTGCATACCTTCGGCTGTTACCACATACTCACCGCAAATTTCGCGGAGCTTGAAATCTTTCCTGATCTTCATTGTATCTTGTTTTTTAGTTTTTATATGATAAACGGATATAGAGCTTGATTATTTTAAGCAAGACCCTACGCACAGGCCTCAACCTCTGCCATCTGTGCCAGTTTCTGAGCGCTTTCTGCGAGATGAGACTCTTGCGGCTGCCGTCGGGACAGATGACAGCATGCGCCTTCGCAATGACATCCTTGCGCAGGCAATGCTCCTTAAAACCGAGATTTCCATCGCCCGTCAGCACGATACGGCATTCATCTGCAGAAAAAGATGCGGGGGAAGCTACTCCTGCAACAGGCTCTATCCCGATGATGCGATGCACCACCGGATAGCCTTCTTCTACCCTCGCCATCACAATATCGCCCACCTTCAACTCGCCTTCTACCGGATAGAATTCTACGCAATCTCTATCACCTACGATAAAGGGAAGCATACTGGTTCCTTTGACCGGAAACTTGACAGGACGACCTTCACGGATGAATTGCTCGAGCGCGGCTATTGCCTTATATTTTGAATCGGATGTATTCATCTTTCTGTTGTACGATTGGTTTTTACCCGACGGTTGGTTTTACAGACTGATGGTCTGACTGCAAAGGAGGGCTGCACCGGCATCAGGCAGACAGTCGAGCTGATAAAGCCGGGTAGCCCCGATCAGCTTCTCTATCGTTTGATGCTGGCCATCTGCAATTTCCTTCTCCCATGCCTTGCCGGAGACAGAAGTCTTGATAGACACATAAGACTCTATGACGGTCTGTTTTCTGATTTTATTCTCTGGTGCCTGGCGCAATTGGACAATTGCCCCTATCGGATATTCCTCGTTCTTATAGCAAGGTGTCTTTCCGCTCCAAGGCGAGCCACTCACCATGGGCGTTCCTTCGTGCGATATATATACCACCGGGTTATCATCATTGAGCAGTCGGGTGCCCTTGATATGTTTGAGCCACAATCCGGAATGCGTACTCTTGCCCGTTCCGCTCTTGCCCAGGAAGAGATAAGCCTTTCCATCCTTTACTATGGTAGAAGAATGAAACAGAAGTGTATCTCCGGCAGCCGAACGCATGGCATAGAGGAGCATCAGCGAGGTGTCAACGGTTGCCTTGAGGGATCCGAAAGCCGACTTCTGGCTGAAGGTGCCAGCAGGAACCAGAAGACCGGAATGCTGATAATCATGACCTGTAACCAGTATCGATTTCATATCAGTCATTGCCATCAGGAACGCCTTCTGCGTTTCTCCCAGACTACCGCTGATAATGAGCTGTCCCTCCTCATCCTGTCTGCATTCCTCCCTGAATCCGGCAGGTTTCCTCAGTTCTTCCCCGCTTTCGTTCAAGGTAAGAGAGAAGGAGGTCAGGGCAGCAGATGCGACCTGTTCATCGCATTCAAACGTCTGATAAGCCTCCAGTAAAACAGCCATCATCTCCTGAGAGGAATCAGGATAAGAAAGGCTGAACCCGACATGGGCTACCTGATAATGCTTTATAATAGATTCCATTATTCTGTAATTTCATTTATGCTCCCTATCAGGAACGGTTCAAGTTTTTCATTACTGCAACAAAGGCTCAGAGGCCTCATTGTCTGCAATTTCGCAACAAAAATACGATTTTTATCTGAGAAAGCCAAATCTTTCTCTATCTTTCTTCAAATTACTGAAGTTTTGCAGATGGAAATCGGCGTACAAAAAAAAGAGATGAAGCAAAATCTACGTTGCTTCATCTCTTTTTTATGATTTTATATTCAGTATCTTACTGCATATCGTAAACCACCTGCATGAGTTTCTTGCCCAGTTCATCAGCCTGCTCCATGGTAGAGGCCTCGCTATATACGCGGATGATAGGCTCGGTATTACTCTTGCGGAGGTGAACCCACTTGTCAGGGAAATCGAGCTTGACGCCATCGATATCTGTTACGGTGACATCCTTCTCCTTACCATACATCTCCTTAACCTTCACGAGGATAGCATCTACATCGGTAGATGGAGTGAGGTCGATGCGGTTCTTGGCGATGAAATAGTTAGGGAAGCTGGCACGGAGTTCGCTCACCTTGCAGCCCTTGTGAGCCAGACTGCTCAGGAAGAGGGCGATACCAACGAGGGCATCACGACCGTAATGGCTCTCTGGATAGATAACTCCACCATTGCCTTCACCACCGATAACAGCGTGAACATCCTTCATCTTGGTAGTTACATTCACCTCGCCTACAGCAGCTGCGGTGTACTTGCCACCATGCTTCTCGGTAACATCACGGAGGGCACGGGTAGATGAAAGGTTGCTGACGGTATTGCCTGGAGTCTTGCTCAACACGTAATCTGCCACACTTACCAAGGTATACTCTTCACCAAACATCTTGCCATCTTCGCAGATGAAAGCCAGACGGTCAACATCAGGGTCTACAACGATACCCATATCGTAGCCACCCTTCTTCAACTCATCCATGATACCACCGAGGTTCTTCTCCAATGGCTCCGGATTATGAGCGAAGTCGCCTGTAGGCTGACCATTGAGGAAAGTATATGCTACACCGAGCGCATCGAGCAACTCTGGAAGAATAACGCCACCAACTGAGTTGATGGAATCTACACAAACCTTGAAGTGGGCATTCTTGATTGCTTCGACATCTACAAGTTTCAAAGCAAGTACGGAGTCGATATGGCGCTTGTTGAAGGTATTGTCTTCAGTATATTTTCCGAGATGATCCACATCCGCATAGTCGAAGTCTTCCTTCTCTGAGATACCCAGCACCTCGTTACCATTAGCTGCTGTGAGGAACTCACCCTTCTCGTTGAGAAGCTTGAGGGCATTCCACTGGCGTGGGTTGTGAGAAGCTGTGATGATGATACCGCCGGCTGCACCACTCATGGTAACAGCAAGTTCGGTGGTAGGAGTAGTAGCCAGACCGATGTTCAGCACATCGTAGCCCATACCCATGAGGGTTCCACAAACCACATTCTTTACCATCTCGCCAGAGATGCGTGCATCACGGCCTACAACGATGGTATTACTCTCTGAAGCACCGCTACGGCGAATGAAGGTAGCGTATGCTGAAGTGAACTTTACGATATCGAGCGGATTCAAAGTATCGCCCGCTGGACCGCCGATAGTACCGCGGATACCAGAAATTGACTTAATCAGTGTCATAAATATATCTCTTTTTATGTTTATCTTCCTTTCTGCAGGGTCATGTCGTAGACACATGCCTGCACACTGCCCGATGCCGATGTGGTACCGTAAGAGTGAGGTACGAGCAGGCGGACATGAGCGATGCGTTCATCATCAGTCTTCGGTCTGCCTATCTTAATCCAGGTGAATGGTATGAGCCAACCGCTAGGCACGGTAGAACTTACACTGCCATAATTGGATGAATTATATGTATTGGCCATCAGACTGGCTTTAGGATCAACGAAAGAACCGGTGAATGTACCGGAAGTATTGGTAACGCTTATCTTATCTACATAATAGGAATAAGCAGGAACTTTGTTTGAAAGCGTGAGACACTTATCGCTCATTTCAGCAGCATACGAAAGGTTATACTCATCAAAGCGGACCAATACATCTACCGATGTACCTTTCTTGATATAGTCGCCACATCCCTGGTCAATCACCTGCATGTAGATACCGTTACTGTTGAAAAGTACCCATTCGTTGTTGTTCTTTGCTGTATCCGTCAGTTTTTCATTATTTTTCCAACGTCTGTTGAACTCATCCTCGGAGATGACCTTAATATTTTCCTTACGCAAGAAAGAGCTGATAGAATCGAGCTCTCTGTCGCGCATGTCCTTATAAGTCTCACTATCATTGCATGCGGCAAACGATAAAACAGCCGCGAAAGCAATCATTGCAAACAAAAATTTCTTCATTCTTCTTTTTAAAATCTGATTTATTGGGCAAAGGTACAAAAAAGATAAGACAACACCGAGAGGAATAGGTTGATTTTATTATTATTTATCACTTATTATCATCCTATTGCCTCAAAACGGGGTTGTTTTCTGTCTTTTTCGTCATTTCTAAGGAAAAAACCGGCTACTTCAGCATATCGGCGTATGCCAGGATAGCCTTCAGTGCTATCTGCTCTGCCTCCTGTATGCTGCAAAGCAATTTGCCGCCAGAAGCATTGCGATGACCGCCACCATTGAAGAACTCGGCTGCCATCTTATTGCATGGGAAATCGTCTACCGAACGGAGACTTACCAATATGCGATTGTCTATATCTGTATCTTCACGAAGAGAAATGGAGAGTTTGTGTCCCTTGATGGTAAGAGGTACGTTCACCAATCCTTCCAGGTCGCCCTTGATAAAGTCATACTTCTTCAGCTCTTTACGGGTCACTGTATAGAAACTGGCATGAAGGCCCTCTATTACCTGCAACTTTTCATTCATCAGATAGCCACGGAACCGGACTGCCGGAATGCGGGCATTATTGAAGACATTGCGGTAAATCTTATCCTTGTCGATGTTCTTGGTAAGCAGCAAGCAGATGATGTAATAGATATAAGGCTGGGTAGAATTATAGGTGAAACCGCCCGTATCGGTCATCATGCCGCAATAGATGCAGGTAGCCCAAGTCTGATCCATCTGTGGAAAACCTCCCAACTGCCAGACTACACGGAATACCAGGTCGCTGGCACTGCTGGCATGTGGCTGCGAAACCAGCAGCTTAGCCTCAAGATTAGGAGACAGATGGTGGTCGATGATGACACGCTGAGTCTTGCAACCCAACAATACATGGTCCATCTCATCAAGACGTCCCTCACTGCTAAAGTCAACACAGCATACCAGATCGGCTTCATCGAAAGCTCGCTGCACCAGTTCAGGCTGTCTGTCATATCGCAGGATACCGGCAGCTCCAGGCAACCAGGAAATAGAATCCGGTATCATATCCGGCACACAAATGTCAACTTTCTTGCCCAAAGAGCGAAGATAACCAGCCCATCCCAAAGAAGAGCCGATGGCATCACCGTCTGGCGACTTATGTGCACAGACGACAATACGATGAGAAGCCGCTATCGTCTCTCGGAGAATAGCGGCTTCCTGATCTGTCAATATATTAATGTTTATATCCATCACATTAAATTAGAAGAGCTTGTTTGGATAAACACCCTCATCGATAAGATGCTGGATCTTATCAACAACACTCTGGCGGTCGGCTGCATAAGTTACACCAAACCACTTGCTGGTAGTATCGAGCACCTTAACGGTAGCTGTACCCTCATTGATGAGCTTGTTGACCATCAATGGGATGAAGAACTCAGCCTTCTTGTTTTCCATATTCTTAGGATCACTCAAGAACTCCTTGAAGTACTCCTCACTATGCTGGAAGTAATCAGGTGTGAAGCCCCAAACGTTCATGGAAACAGGAGTATTGTCGCCAACAGCAACCCACTCGCCCTGCTCGTCCTTGTAAGATACCTTACCGTCGATACGCATGATCTCGGTACGCTCTACACAGGTTGTCAAGTTCTCATCAGCATCCTTAGAGCAGATGCCGCGAGCTACGGTACCATTCTCACTCAAGGTATTACCTACACGGAAACCTACCATGGCGTAACGGTTCTTGCTGCCCTCTGGAAGTTCAGAGAGGAACTTGCCGATTACCATGAAGCAATCGCGGTTGTAGAAGTCATCGCAGTTGATTACGCAGAAAGGCTCCTTGATGATATCCTTTGCCATCAGGACAGCATGGTTTGTACCCCATGGCTTCTCACGACCTTCTGGAACTGAGAATCCCTCTGGGAGATCATCCAATGCCTGAAAGCAAAGTTCTGCAGGAATATGACCCTCATACTTTGAAAGAATCTTCTCACGGAACTGATCTTCGAAGTCCTTGCGGATAACGAATACGATCTTTCCGAAACCAGCCTGAATAGCATCATAGATGCTGTAGTCCATGATAGTCTCACCATTAGGACCCAGACCATCAAGCTGTTTCAAACCACCATAACGGCTACCCATACCGGCAGCCAAAAGCAATAACGTAGGTTTCATTTTGTCTATACTTTTATTTATTAATAGTTGATAGTTATTTATAAAATAACGATGCAAAAGTAACAAAAAAAATGCAGTTAACCGCACGTTTTCCTACTTTTTTTTGGTTAATATCAATTTTTGTCCTTTTATGCACTATCTGTAACACATATCAGACTTATTTCCGGACACATCTCCCAGGCTAAACCTAGAAAGGATAACCCACAGCGAAATGCAGACTCTGGGCATCCTTGAACCGACGGATGTTATAGAAGCCATTCTTGCCGGTATCGTAAGGAACATGCAGACCGATACCCCAGTCGACACGTATCACAAACATACCCATGTCATAACGCACACCGACACCGGTGCCTACCGCCAGCTGCCGGAAAAACTTGTCTACATCAAACTTGCCGAGCGGACTGTACTCATGGTTGCGTAAGGTCCACACATTACCTGCATCCAGGAAAAGAGCTCCATAGAGATCGCCCCATACCTTCTGACGATATTCCAGATTCATCAGATACTTGATGTCGCCCGTCTGGTCGATATACGAATACTTGCTGTTGGTAGGCTGGTATCTGCCCGGTCCGATGCTCCGCACATTAAAGGCTCGCACACTGTTGGCACCACCGATATAGAACTGCTCATAATAAGGAGCATTCTCGGCATTGCCATAACTCCAGATAATGCCGGCATTGACATGTCCCACCAGCGTACCATCCTGGGTGATACGCCAATATTTTACGAAATCTGTCTCCAGTTTCAGGAACTGAGCAAACGGATTCTTGAACATCTTCTTGTCTTTCTCGTTCCATCCCTTTCCGGCCGCCATGTAACCGAGCGAAAGGATATTGGCTGCCTCGCTGATGGTGGTTGACCAGGTGATAGGATGGCGGTAACGGCGCGGACTGCGATAAGTATAGGTGTAACTCATCTTAGGCACAAACTGGTCGCGCATCGATATCTGAAGATAAGGATGCAGGGCGAGGATGCTATCGAAAGCGGCTGTGCGGCTGTTCATAAACTCATAAGAGAGAATCAGCGGACTGAAAGAATGCTGATGCTGGTAAGAGGTAGACCACGCATAGGTTAACTCGCCCGCTGCCACATGACGTCGGAAATAGCTGGCTCTGTTCAGCACATTCATCGAAGCCTTGATGGTAGTAGTTGGCACACCCCGATATTTGGTAGGCATATGCCCGGCACGGTATCTGCGCTCATTCTGCTCCATCGTTCTGAACATATTCCAAGGCGTGATGATGCGAGGGAACTCTACGGAAACATCCGATCCGTATTCATAGGAATTGATGCGGGTAGAACCTCCACCAGCCTGACTGACGGTTTGCCACTCATGCGAACCATGCAGGTTGACAGTAAGTTTCTCGCCTCCATGAAAAGCATTGCGCTTGGTAAGACCCACTACCAGCTCCGGTCCTACTCTGCCAGTTGTTTTGCCACGGGCATTTGCCTCGACATAGAAATCGTATGGCTTGTCGAATACCAGGTCGATATTGGCATCCAAGGTATCACGATATACTACATTGCCCAGACTATCTAGGGTCTGCACTGAACGGGGAGTGAACTGGATGCTGGAATAGCTGAAGAGTCCCATCTCCTGAAGTCCGGTCTTGGCACGCTCCTCGGTACGTACCCGATACAGTTCACGGGGACGCAGGCGCAGACTCTGCAAAACGATGCCCGGACGTATCGGCATCTTTCTTCCATTATAATGGAAACTCAGATAGCTGCGCACAAAGGAATCCTTCAACTCCTCCATATACTGCTTTCTGAAATTAACTTGAATCTTTCCGATATACCACTGGCGGGTAGCCCTATCGTCCACGCTGTCTGCCATCATCAGCCGCAACTGCACCTTGCCGGGCACATTCACGGTATCGGCAAGATAAGAAGCATAACTGTTCTGATAGAAATAATAGCCCCTGTTGCGGAACAGACGGGTGATACGCTGACGTTCCGATTCCATGTTGGCGACATTGAAAGGACTCCCCTTCCGTATGAGCGCCTTGTTCATGGAAGCATCTATAAACTGCTTGCTCTTGGCTGGGAAGTTGAGATAAGCCATAGAATCAAGCGTCCAGAGATGACCGAAGTCTACCTGATAGGCAACCTTCGCCTTCTTCGGATTGCTCTGTGTCAGCACATCATAAGTCACCTTACCGTTAAAATAGCCATATTTATCGAGCTGATGCTCGGCTACCTGGGCACGGAGCTGCGGATTCACATTCGCCATCAGCTTAGGTTTGGAACCGAATACCTTGGTTATCCACTTAGCCAGTGCTCCATCCGACTGAGAGAAAGCATTCCATATCCACAGGCGCACAGGGAATGGCGTGCGGTAATAGCTGCTTCCGAACAAAGCACCATTCGGAGCCGAAGCCAGGGCATACTCCATCTCGGTGATGGTAGAATCAGCATAAGCTCCCTTCTCGTAGTTCTTATACTCGATAGGTACCAGACCCGTAAACAGCTGCTCGTCTTCTTTCAGCGCACTGGTTGAAGAGCAACCCGTTATGAGCTGCCCCGACAACATCAGCAATGCTGCCACATATATAATAAGGTATAACCTGTTCTGCTGTTTCATATCGCTCATTACTTTTCGTTAAGTTTCAATGGGTCAAAGTCCTTTGTTTTGGCTTTCTCCATCGTATCCTTCTTCTCATTCGTATGCTTCTTCACCGTAGGATTCTTCTCCATTGGGGCTGCAGGAATCTGCTGCTTATCGGTCTTGAAACGGAAGATATCCTTGAAATGCTGCAACTTTCTCTGCCATTTGAAACCGACACCGTACTCACCTATCAAACCTTCGAGCCAATCGTAGGTATTATTGTTGTAGAAGGCACGGATATACTGGCTCGCACCTTCGTTGAGCCGGTACTGCAATTCGATATTGTTGAAGAATGCATCATCATTGTTGGCTGCATTCTCCATTTCTGCACCGGTAGAAACCTTGCCGCCCACACTGAAACTCAAGCGGTTGTTGAAGAACCGCTTGGCAAACTTAAAGTTGTAATCGGTGTGCATGGCACCTGCTGCATTGGTGGAGTTATCTACCGACATACCGACATCCACACCCACAGAACGCATCGCAGAACCTGCAATATTATTGATCTCTGAGTTGAGGAATGAGGTCAAGGCACTGTTCATGGAGAACGAATTGGTATTTCCGTTGGCAAGATACATGCCCGAAGCCAGCATCGTAATGGCTATCTTACCCCGCTCTTCAATACTCATCGTGTTCAGTTCATCCTGCAAGGTGGCATCGTTTGGTGAGGAAACGATAAACTGGATGCCTGGCTTATTCAATGTCTGCGAGAGTTTTACGCCACAAATGAAATCCACCGAGCGGCCGGTTCCCTGTCCCTCGTTTACCGTTGTCCTTACATTCTCTGTTGCCGTGATGTTCAGGGCCGGGTTGAACGGATCGCCGTTAAACTCTATATAGCTGCCGTCCTGGATATCAAACGTCTTGAGCGGAATGATAGGCAGCGAATATTTCATCTTGCCATTGTTCAGGGTATACTTGCCCGTGATGCCGATGCCATCAACCGAATTGTAAGTCATCGTCAGATTACCACCACCCATCAGGTCGATGTAGTTGGTCTGGTCGGCATTCAAAGCACAGAGGATATGAGCCGACTCGTCTATCGACATGCCCAACATCATGTTCAATCCTTCCAGTGCCGGACGCTCGACAACGACAGGCTTGCCACTCTTGAAATTCGTAAACTTCACCAGCTCATCGAGCTGCGTATCAGTAGTCAGTTCCGATTCTTTCAGCACATACGTCATATCCGTATTGCCGAGGACATCCAGCTTACCCTGCATCTTCAGATTGCTTACCGGTCCGCGCATCGCACCATAGAAGTTGACATACGCCTTGCCGAAAGCCTCGGAACGGGCATTCTCCTTGGCATCAATCAGCAGGAAGTTCTGTGCTCTCATCCGGATATCGAGCATCATCTTCTCTATATTCGTAAAGTCGAGACTGCCCTGGATATTGAGCGGACTCTCATTGTTGGCATACATCATGAAGTTTTCGAAGAGCAACTTGCTGTCTATGATACGGACAGGATCGTTGGCAAAACGCATCGTGATGCCATACGGCACACTGACGAGGTAAGCCGAATCCAGATATACTTCGCCCTCTACATCCAACTGGCTCAAGGCTCCCTTCAAACTCAGTTTTCCTTCGCCATATCCCTTCAGACCCATAATCTGGTCAGGAACAAAACCGTTGACAAAATGCAGAGGCAACTTCTCCATACCCACTTCGGCATCGAGATAACCGTTTCCTTCCGACTTGTAAGTACCCTTTACGGTAGCTACTTCTTCACCCTCATAATTGAGGAAACCATCTACATAATGAGAACCGTCGCTCTTTGGCATGTAAACGAATTCAGTACCGACATCTCCCATCGGACACTTTTCGTAAACCAAATAGTCGATGTTCAGATTAGAAGAAACCGAGAGTTCATCCTTGGTCTGGATAATATGGAAGTCGCCGTCAAGAATACCCGAGATATCCGGCATATAAGGAATCACGCTGAGCACTTTATCCAGATTAAACTGGCTCATGCTCACCGTAAGATCCTGCAGCGCTTCTTCGTTTTCATCATTGCTGTATATGCGGATACCCATGCCATTGGCTGCCTTCAGACTCAGATTGGCAGAAACACGGTCGTCATTGCCCAACATCAGATAGTTGTCATCGTTGGCAGTAAACTTCTTGTACCCCAGGACAGGATGGGTATCGATGAGCGAAATCTTCACGCCGTTTTCCAGCAACAGCGCCTCCAGACCCACATCTACACCCAATCTGTTTTTGGCATCATAGATGCGGGCATCGATATTGGAACCCTTCTCCTGCAGTTCGCCCTCTACCTGTGCCCGGAACACATACTGAGGATTATGCTTGTTGTTCTGAACACGTGCTGCATAGCGGATGGTATCGCCCTCTGTCTTCACCAAGGCACGGATCGTATCCAACTGCATGCCACTCGCTACCAGTGAATCGATGTTGAGATAACCATTGACACCTGTTACAGGCGACATAGTCATCTTCATATCCACCGTCTTGAAATCATAACCGCAGTAAGCGATGAAACGGGAAATGAAATTGTCCTTTCCTGTGGTAAGATAAACATGACCGAAAGGGAACTGACTGCGAATCTTCACCTGGTCGATATGATGGTTTCTGAGCTGATGAGCCAATTCTTTCTGCAATCCGGCAAAACGGCTCATCAACTGCTTATAGCCTCCGTGTACATCCATGTTGAGATGGAAGTCGCCGCAATCGATGACTGCGTGCGTGGTATCTCTGCGGGTAAAGACATCAGCGTCAACACCCACCGGACGGTAATTCTTTTCTGCCGTACGAACCGTAATATCACTCATCGAAGCCATGATATCGTGACTGTCCTTCAGGTCGGACCTGATATCCATGTGACCGCAGAGCGACAGGCGCATCGGTGCCTTCGTTACCTCTAACGAATAAAGATTCACATCGCGGACATCTGCCACCAGGGTAGCCTCCAGTTTCTTGGAATTCGTAAGTGCATCAAGGCTGACGAGTCCCGTAAGATACTGGTTCTTGCTGTCGATATCGGCATGCACCTTACCATTAGCAACGTGAGCCACTGCCAATACATGATCCAGTTTGTATTTACTATACTGAATCTGATTTACCTGTGCCTTAGCCTGCAATCGGGTACGAGGAGAGAGGAAATCGGTTCCCACTCCCTTCGCCTGCAATGAGCCGGTGAAAGAATGCAAATCCTGTTTTGGAAGGAAATGCTTTGCCTGGATGTTGTGCGCCTGAATCTTAGCCTGATAAGCCAGACGGTTCATATCAATACTGCCGTCTTTCCGGGTCTTCGCATCTATCTTGGCATCTACCTTCATCCTGCCACGACCTTCGGTAATGGCGAGTCGGGTAGCATATCTGGAGCCGTCTGCCTGAATGTTACCACGGATTCCGATACCGCTAGGCACACGTATCTCCTGCATCAGAGAAGGGTCAAGCATGGCGGTAATGAAATCCAGATGATAGGTACGGGCGTTCAGATCTACATTTGCCTTCAGACGGTTCAAATCCGTCAGGTTACCCAATTTTCCATCAGCACTCAGTTCGAAGGCTGTAGGCAGCGACAGTTTCAAGCCCGAGAAAGATGCCTGCTGCATATTTCCCTTGAACGAACCTTCTATCTTCATCGGATAGAAAGGCCATTTCTTCTTCATGGCGCTTGGGAAGGCATCGCCTGCAAAGAGGAACAGGTCTGAACGGCCCAAAGCTCCCTTCAGCTGTGCCACCAACTTGCCAGGTTTCACCTCATCAAAGGCATTCATATCCATATCCACCGTTGCCTGCAACTGGGAGTATGGGGTACGGAGACAGATATCAGGCAACTGCAGTTTCACGGAATCCATCACGAATCTGCCATAGAGCTGGTCTACCTGCAAACCGCTTTTCTCCTTAAACTGAGCTTCACGAATCTTGACATCTATCTTCGAATCGCAATAATAGAAAGAGTCTGCCTTCAAAGTCATGGCCGACAGGGCGATATGGTTAAAGTCCATGCCCGATACCGGACGGATATAGTTCTGGTCATAGTTCACCTTGCCATTCTTCCAGTCAAGATGACCTATCTGATAAAGTCCTTTATAAAGGTCGAGATAGGTAGTCTGCGCCACCGCATCTCCAAAATAAGCATTCACCTGAAGAGTATCTCCAGGCATGTGTAATACGAAATCAGTGTTCTTCAGTTTCAGTTTTTCGATATTCACCTTCCAGAAATTGGTACTAGGCGTAGTATCCGGCGGCACAGTATCGCTCAGTTCTACCGAGAGTCGGGCATCAGCCAACAGGGCATGATTCACCCTGACCTTCTCCTTTCCGAGGTCAATGCCATGAGCCTTCAGGCGCAGATTACCTACATTGCCCTTGATTCTGGCTTCGTGAATAAAATTAGTGGTATTCACCTTCATCTGGGTGAAATTGAGTTCATCCACCATGACTTGACTTTCGAAAAGAGGCAACAACTGTACGTCTACCACCATCTTCTGGATGTCGGCAACGGTATCTCTCTTATTTCTTAAAGCCAAGTTTGGGGAATTCTTGAGTGAGTCGATTGGCTGAAGTACCTTTACGCCTTCCACTCCCAGTTTCAGAGGGAAGACGAGGCGTACTTGCTTTACCGAAATATCCATACCCGTCGACTCAGAGGCATAAGCAGCCACTTGCTTTACCGCCCAATTCTGAACAGGTGGCAGATAAAGCAGAATGGATAACAACAAGATGAGCACCAATGGAGTCAACACCGTGATTCCTGCCCATTTCGCATACCTCTTCATAAGCATGGATTTTTGAGTTAGGGTGCAATAGCCCGCCAAAGATTATCATCCGGCAGCGGAGCCTCTGCTACTATTGTTTCTTTAGACACAGGATGAACAAATTCTACTCTGTGTGAAAGGAGAGAAATACTGCCATCTGCATTGCTACGTGGAGAACCGTATTTAAGATCTCCCTTGATAGGACATCCCATCTTGGCAAGCTGGCATCTTATCTGATGATGACGACCCGTCATCAAGTTCACCTCCAGAAGTGTATAATGGTCTGTATGACCTATCACCTTATACTTCAATATCGCTTTCTTCGAGTTTTTCACCTCATGGTCGTAAGCATAGCTCTTATTCTGCTTTTCATTTCTTACAATCCAATGGGTGAGCGTAGCCTCAGGTTCCTTTGGCATGTTCTTCACGATTGCCCAATAGGTTTTGTGAACTTCGCCATCCCGGAACATATTGTTCAGACGGCTCAATGCCTTAGAAGTCTTGGCAAATACGACCAAACCCGAAACAGGACGGTCAAGGCGATGCACCACACCGAGAAATACATTTCCCGGCTTGTGATACTTCTCCTTGATGTACTGTTTCACAGTCTCCGAGAGAGGTTCGTCGCCGGTCTTGTCGCCCTGCACGATTTCGCCACTTCTCTTAGAGACTATGATTATATGGTTGTCTTCGTAAACTACCTGCATGTTTTATCAATAAAACGATTGCCGAGAGATTACATGTTCATACCACCGTCGATCTGAATAACCTGACCGCTTACATAGCTAGACAAGTCGGAAGCGAGGAAGAGGCAAACATTTGCGATATCCTCAGTCTGACCACCACGACGCAATGGAATCTTCTTCATCCAGTCCTTGCGGATTTCCTCAGGCAACTGTGCAGTCATTGCAGTCTCGATGAAACCAGGAGCTACTGCATTAGCGCGTACACCCTTAGGACCCAACTCCTGAGCGATAGACTTAGCCAAAGCAATCATACCAGCCTTAGAAGCTGCATAGTTGCACTGACCTGCATTACCATGAACACCTACTACAGAAGCCATGTTGATGATTGAACCACCACGCTGACGAAGCATGATTGGAGAGCAAGCATGAATGAAGTTGAAGGCTGACTTCAAGTTTACATTCAAAACAGCATCCCACTGAGCCTCGCTCATACGGAGCATCAAACCGTCCTTGGTGATACCTGCATTGTTAACCAGAATATCGATAGAACCGAAGTCCTCATGAATCTGCTTAACTGTCTTCTGTGTCTCCTCGAAATCTGCTGCATTACCAGCATAAGCACGACAGGTTACACCAAGAGCCTCAATCTCCTTACGAGTAGCTTCCAAACCGGCAGCCATATCGTCGTTGAGTACGAGGTCTGTAAATGCGATGTTAGCGCCCTCAGAGGCGAACTTCATAGCGACAGCCTTACCGATGCCGCGAGCAGCACCTGTTACAAGGGCTGTTTTACCACTTAATAATCCCATTTCTTTCTTATTTAATTAATTATCAATTAGTTACGTATTTACTATTTTCTTTTATCTAGAGTTTCAAGCCCGACTTTCCCAAGGCACCATAAACCACCTTGGCAACCAGAGGTTTGCTCGACTCCACATTCATGCCATGGCCCAAACGTCCATAGATAAATGGAACCTCGAGACCTTTGATACAATAGTGAGTAATATCGGCCACCAGATCGATGTTATCAATATCAAACTCACCATCTTCTCTTCCTTCGGCATAAATTCTTCTGAGAATCTCTATTTCGTCTTCATCGAAGTTTTTTCTCGCCTTCTCAACCATCCAGATGTTTCGGAAGAACTCAGCACGGAGGTTACCGTTTCTTACAACCGTTTCCTTAATCATACTGAGGTGAGTATAGATAAGCTCGATGATTTTATCCTGTGGACGCATCTTGCAATTAGCAACCTCGTCCAACTTGTCCGAAAGACGCTCCAACTCTGATTCTATCACTGCGTAATAGACATCCTCCTTCCTACTGAAATAAGTATAAAGCGTACGTCTACCCTTACCTGAAGCTACAGCAATATCATTCATCGTAGTATTTGCTATACCATTCTTGGCAAAGAGTTGTCGTGCGACATCTACCAGTTTTTGTCTTGTTTTGGATACTGACATATTGAAGCCCTTCCTTTTTTATTAATTGCACATAAAAATATTATTGTGCAAAAGTAGCACTTTAATTCGAATTAAACAAATATTTAATGTTAAATTAATAAATTAGGGCATAAAAAAAATCGGATAAGATGTTGTTGACCAACTTCTTACCCGATCATTGTTGCGGCGGCAGGACTCGAACATGCGACCTCCAGGTTATGAGCCTGGCGAGCTACCAACTGCTCCACACCGCGATATAATCAACTCATTTCTGAATTGCGAGTGCAAAGGTACGACTTTTTTCCGACCCCGCCAAACATTTTGTCAGAAATCTGCATATATTTAACAGTTATTAAACAGAATAGCAACAAAACGTACATAAAATAGGCGAAAACGAGTAAAAAGCAAGCCCGATTGCTCTTTTTCAGAACAATCGGGCCTTATGAAAAAAGAATTACTTTTTCAAAAGTTTCATTACCTTCTCGAAATATCTCTGAGTACGCTTCTTACTGTAATGATTACCGCCATTCCATGAACGGATTGCGCGCTCGATACTATTAAGAGGATTGTAGACACTCTGAATCAATAGAAACATTTCTTTAGATTTAGCTACATTATATCTATCAGCCAAAGTGTAGCGCTTCTTAGATTTTTTGCGCTTCAGAATATTATTACATTCTGCTACTAAAATTGGAGTGATCTGCATCACACCTACAGAGTTACCGCTCTTAGCTTTCGGATCACCCTTACTCTCTACCTGAATGATAGCGTCCATCACTGGAGTCCAGTCCATCTCGCTGGTAGAGGATACATTTCCTGATGTTGCAGCCGACGCTGCATGAATTTCTAATGTCAGCATTAACATGCTGACTAATACCATTGTTATTCTCTTCATATTAATTGTTTTATGGAACCTGAAAAGCTGAAATACAACATCAGAGATTTCGCGGTGGCAACATGTGAGAAAAAGAAAGGCTACTCACCTCAGTCCCGTTAGATACCTTAATGGATACCTTCTCACACAACAAAAAGCACAAGATACTGGTATCCTTATTCTTATCGTTTGCAAAGATACAAAAAAAAATCGAATTACGCAAGTAATCGGCTGATTATCAGCGCATTTTCACGTAATTAAACACTTAGTAACACTTAGGTTTGATATAAATCAAGCTAAAACAGAAAAGCCCCGACTACTTTCGTAATCGAGGCTTCTGAAATTAAAAGGAGGCGGCTACCTACTCTCCCGCATTGCATTGCAGTACCATCGGCGCAA
>JAJXBQ010000274.1:0-3798 GCA_021640525.1 Segatella copri | reverse complement strand
AAAGTTAACAAAAAGTTTGGTAAAGTGAAAATAAAAGCATAATTTTGCAAATTAAATAAGTACATAACATTAAAAACAAGAAGATTATGGCAATAGAAATTAAAACAATACCTGTCCTTCATGGTGAGGCAGCAGCACGTTTCGTTGAAGCGGCTGATGAGGCATTGGAAAAGCGTGGCTCCATTGATTTCTCCAAGCAAGTAGCCAAGGCACGTGCTATATTAAAACGTTCAAAACTGTACATTTAAAATGTTAGAGCAATGTGATTTTATGGAACTGACAGAGGAAGTCTTGCAGCAATGCAAAGGCTTCACTTGTAAGGATGAGGACATAACAGAGTTCTTCACCCAAGACTATGCTGACTATGCCTATCAGTTGCTTGGAAAATCATATTGTTTTGTTAAACCAGATACATCTGAAATAGTCTGTGCATTTACAGTTGCTAATTCGAGTGTAAAAGTAGATTCACTTCCTTCAAACCTTCGGAATAAGCTTAATAGAAAGATTCCGAATGCCAAGCGAAGACCGCAGTATCCAGCAGTGTTGGTTGGACAGTTGGCAGTAAGCGATTTGTTCAGTGGGCATCATGTGGGAGATGAATTGTTGGATTTCATCAAATCATGGTTTATAGACCCATTGAATAAAACAGGATGCCGATATGTCATTGTTGATGCCGTCAACCATCCGAAAGTGTTTGAATATTATCAACGAAATGGTTTCAAGTTCTTGTTTTCGTCAGATGAGGAAGAATGGACCTTTTTGCATAACAAAGGTCTAGAGCCAACAACTCCGATAGAGCCGATGAAGACACGACTGATGTACTTTGATTTGATTTATCTTCGCACAAAATAACAAATAAAAGATGCCCTAATTTAAAGGAAATTAAAGCAATCGGCTGCAATCAATATACTCTTGATAAGCTAAGAAGTGCTATAGTTCCAAGGGTCTATACACCTCGACAAGAGGGTGTATAGCCCCTTTTTCCTATTGCATGATGTCTTCAGGTAGAAGTACCTTAGCTTCTTCGTTATTATATTCCATCATGTTATGCTTTATTATTATCTTTCACAAAGATAATCTTTCTGAACGATAATTCCAAATATCTGAGCAACAATTAGTTACTTGTTATTGTTATTTAACTATTAATCGAAATCATTAAGTAGTATTTGCATGTTCTACTGGATTAGGGTTCACCGAGGAAGTAGAGGATGTAGGAGACTTGCATCGGGGTGAACTCCTTGCAGTTCTTGCCGTAACCGGTGGCGGCGAGCTTCTGGAGAAGGTCGGGGATGCGCTGGATCCATCGCATCAGGTGAGCACTGGCTACCGCTGGAGTAGCATCGGGAAAATACAGAAGAGCTAGCTCTTGCTTGGTATAACTTCTTAAATCCATAGTTTTGTTTGAATTTTTAAGGGGTTTATGATTGAGTTGTGGTTCATAAGCTACTGACTTTTGCATCGTAAGTCTCTGACTTTTGTGCCGTAAGTCTCTGACTTTTGCACCGTAAGTCTTTGGTTTCCGTTTCGGAAGTAACTGGCTTTGCTATGACACATGACACTTATGACAGTGAATTCTGAAGATTTGCTCTCGCGCGGGCAGGCAGGAAAAATCAGGCCGAAAGTTCCTGCCTGCCCGCGTGCGAGGCGAAAAGTTGAAAAACTAGTGTCATAAGTGTCATAGTGTCATAATCTGACCAGTTGGAACCGATGGCTTGGGAACGGCTAGAACGGGGCATCATCATCGGAATGCTGCGAGTTGATGCAGAGGGATACCTGGTATGCCTTGATTTCCTCGGCAGTACGTATAATCGCCCTGTAACCACGGTTGTGGGTGGTGCGCATCTTTTCGAATCCGAGATCATTGAAAGCTCTGCCCAGCTTGGTGCTGCTCAGCTTCTGGGAGATGTTGCAACTGATGATCTGCATCGCTCTGGCTATGGACACGAACTCCCCTGTCTCCGCCTCCGTTGGCTTTCGGAAGTAGAGATCCACAAGTTCCTGTTCTAGTCTAGGCGCCTCAAAAGCGCGGTTGTGCCGGTTCTGCTTTTCTATCTCCTCATCGGTGAACCAGTAGCGGAAATCACTCTTGTAGAGGGCGTAAGCCTGGGCGTAGATGCCTTCGTAATTGAACGGATGCTCACGGGGCGAGAGGATGCTCTCTATCTCGTAGGGCAGCCAGCGACGGTTACCGGTAGGGTCGCTCAAAAATTCGGGATTGTTGCCCGTGCCGCAGAAGGTGTTGATATGCTTGCGCTGCTCGGCATAATGGCCGTATGCCGCCCTTTCGTTGGTATACTGCATCGTTACCACAGCCTTCAGCTGGTTCAGTTCCGACGGACTCATCGTGTCGAGCTCTTCATAACAGATGAGTGCATACTGCGAAAGGGCGATGATATCATCCTTCGTCATGCGCCTGGCATTCGCCTTCGTATAGAAGTATTGCTTCAGTTCCGGCGGCAGGAGATAGTTGAACCAGGTGGTCTTGTAGGCGCCCTGTCTGCCGATGAACACCAGGATGACATTGTTTACGGCACCTTCGTCTATCCATCCTGCTATCATCGCCACGAGCCATTTCCTGAGGGCTTCACAGAAGGGCATCACGGGGTCTCCCTTCATCTTTACCGTGGCAGCGAGTTCGGCTATATAGTCCTTGTCGCCTTCCTGCCAGGGTGGGAGATTCTCCAGATAATCGGTGAAGGGATTGTAGGGCGGGGTATAGTCGCTCTCGATGACATTGATCATGTCGCTCTTGCTCACCCTTGCGGTTAGCGACATATTGCTCCATTGCGTATTCAGATCGCGGTCCTGGAGGATTCGCCATTTCCCCTTCAGATACTCGTAGCGCAGGGTGATGAGGTTGAAGCGGAGTTTGATATGCCCGTCGAGGAAGTCTTTGATTTCATCTACGGTGGCATAGGGAATCTTTCCGGTTTCAGCCTTCGCTTTCTGTGGGTGAGTGGTGTTGTCGTAGCACGACTTGAACACCTGTTCTACGTCGTCGTATTCGGGAAACTGCCTGATAGCCCACTGGGTGGCTTCTTTCCTGTCGTACCGTTTCTTAGCCATCATGTAGCCCACCCGCATCACATACTGATTGTGGTTGCCGGGTTCGTACCTGATTTTTTCGTTTTCCAGCTTGGGTTTGACAATCTGCTCGTAGTAGTCGGCGATGCGTTCCTGTTTCTTTTTCTTCTGGGCGGTCTTGAGCGTAGCGGAATGGAAATGGCTGATTTCCTCGGCGCTGAAGGCTGTGGCTTCGGGATTGAAATAGACTTCGGGGTCGTAGGCGAGTCCGCTGAGCCTTGTGATGTTCTTGCAGAGCGGATCGCTTTCCTTGCCGATGAGATGCGCGTAGTAGTCGTTTCCCATGGCGAAGGCGGCGGGATAATCCTCGCCTTCGTAGCGGTAGATGACGCGCAGTCCGTTGCCGCTCATGGTAACGTAGCAGAGCAGGGTGTGGGCATCGTGGCAGATTCTCTCTTTGAGCGAGCGCAGGGTGCCGTCATCCGGTTTTTCTGTGATGTGGTCGAAGTCGACCAGTGACAGATGTGTGAGGCTCCGGATGTTGTCCTTGCCCTTTCCGCCTTCGAAGATGCAGGCTACGGCGAAGAGGGGTGCATCGTGCTTGTACGACTTATTCCCCGTTTTCCGGTAAGACTCGGTGAAAAACCTGAGTTTCTCATCTTCCTTCATGAAGGTTACCAGGCCTTCCAACTGGCCAGGTGAAGGAATCTTGCTGGCCATATTGCTGAATGTTGTTATGTTCATAATCTCCTAAAAATATTATATTGTTTATAC
>JAJXBQ010000033.1:0-18885 GCA_021640525.1 Segatella copri | reverse complement strand
GTTATTAGTTATTACTTTTTAAGAATATACATTATTATATATATACAACAGGATGAACGAAATAGAAAGAAGAAGAACATTTGCCATTATCTCTCACCCGGATGCTGGTAAGACAACATTGACCGAGAAGTTTCTGCTTTTCGGTGGACAGATTCAGGTGGCAGGTGCCGTAAAAAATAACAAGATTCGCAAAACTGCGACTTCTGACTGGATGGATATTGAGAAACAGCGTGGTATCTCGGTATCTACATCTGTAATGGAATTTGATTATCTCCCTGCCGGACAGGAGGGAGAACCTTATAAGGTGAATATCCTGGATACTCCAGGTCACCAGGACTTCTGCGAGGATACCTACCGCACACTTACTGCCGTAGATTCAGCCATCATCGTGGTTGACTCTGCCAAGGGTGTGGAGGCACAGACCCGCAAACTCATGGAGGTGTGCCGCATGAGAAATACCCCGGTAATCATCTTCATCAACAAGATGGACCGTGAGGGACGCGACCCGTTTGATGTGCTCGACGAGTTGGAAGCAGAGCTCAAAATCAAGGTTCGCCCGCTGAGCTGGCCTATCGGTCAGGGCGCCCGTTTCAAGGGCGTTTACAACATTTACGAGCATCAGCTGAACCTCTTTACCCCTAACAAACAGCGAGTTACCGAGAAGGTAGAGGTAGACATCCAAAGTTCAGAACTCGACGAGCGGGTTGGTGAACGTGAGGCTGCACAACTGCGTGAGGAACTGGAACTGGTAGATGGTGTTTACCCTGAGTTTGAGGAAGAAACCTACCGTTCGGCCGAGGTAGCACCTGTGTTCTTCGGTTCGGCACTGAACAATTTTGGTGTTCAGGAACTCCTCGACTGTTTTGTTCATATTGCTCCATCTCCTAGACCCACCCAGGCAGAGGAGCGACTGGTGAAGCCGGAAGAACCTAAGTTCAGTGGTTTCATCTTCAAGATTACAGCCAATATTGATCCAAACCACCGCTCCTGCATCGCTTTCTGTAAGATATGCTCGGGCAAGTTTGTGAGAAATCAGCCATATTACCACGTGCGCTTGGATAAGAACGTGCGTTTCTCTTCGCCTACCCAGTTCATGGCACAGCGCAAGAGTACCATTGACGAGGCTTATCCTGGTGACATTGTAGGTTTGCCTGACAACGGTATTTTCAAGATAGGAGATACGTTGACGGAGGGAGAGAAGATGCATTTTCGCGGTTTGCCAAGCTTCTCTCCACTCCTTTTCAAGTACATCGAGAATGATGACCCGATGAAGAGCAAGCAGTTCCAAAAGGGATTGGAGCAGCTCATGAACGAGGGTGTGGCGCAGCTCTTCGTCAACCAGTTCAACGGCCGCCGCATCGTGGGCACGGTTGGTCAGCTGCAGTTCGAGGTTATCCAGTACCGCCTGGAGAACGAGTACAACGCCAAGTGCCGCTGGGAGCCCGTGCATCTTCACAAGGCTTGCTGGATAGAGGCAGATGACGAGAAGGAACTCGAGAGCTTCAAGAAGCGCAAGTACCAGTACATGGCCAAGGATATTGAGGGGCGCGATGTCTTTCTTGCCGATTCGGGCTACGTGTTGAGCATGGCGCAGCAGGATTTTGAACACATCAAGTTCCATTTCACATCGGAATTCTAAATCAATGTAAAAAAGATGGATGAAGAAATTCTAGATTACAACGAGCAGAAAGAGGGATGGGTCAGTAAGATGGTGGATTGGCAGAAAAAACATATTTCTGACCGCCAGATGACCCTTATCCTGGCTTTTATCATCGGCCTTCTGGCGTCGGTGGCAGGATATTTCCTGCACGGCATCGTGCACGAAATACAGCTGCTGCTCACTTCGGGATTCAACCAGAGCACCTACAACCTGCTCTTCCTGCTCTTCCCGATTGTGGGCATTTACCTCACCATGCTCTTTATTAAATATGTGGTCAGAGATAATATTTCCCACGGTATCACCCGTGTGCTTTACGCCATCTCTACCAAAAATTCCAAGCTCAAGGCCCACAACTGCTGGTCATCGGTGGTGGCATCAGGTATCACCATCGGTTTCGGTGGTTCCGTGGGAGCCGAGGCTCCTATTGTGCTCACGGGTTCGGCCATCGGCTCAAACCTGGGACAAATCTTCCGCATGGACAAGAAAACCATGATTCTGCTGGTGGGTTGTGGCGCTTCTGCAGCCATTGCTGGAATCTTTAAGGCGCCTATTGCCGGACTCGTGTTTACGCTTGAGGTGCTGATGGTAGACTTGAGCATGGCTTCCTTGCTGCCTATCCTTATCAGTTGTGTAACAGCTACTTGCTTTACCTACATCCTGATGGGCTCCAAGAGCCTTTTCGATTTTACGCTTACCAGTCCGTGGGCGCTCGACCGCGTGCCTGCCTGCTTGTTATTGGGCATCTTTTGCGGTTTGGTGAGTCTTTATTTCATGCGCACCATGTCGGCATGCGAGGGCTTCTTTGCCAAGCTTTCGCCTTATCCATACGTAAAGCTGCTCTTTGGTGGACTGATTCTGAGTTCGCTCATCTTCCTCTTCCCTTCGCTCTATGGCGAGGGATATTCGGCTGTCAACGTGCTGCTGAAGGGACAGAATGTGGAAGACTGGGGGCAGGTGATGAGCCGTTCGCTCTTCTACGGGCACAACCAGCTGCTCATCCTCTACATCGCCTTGGTAACCTTTACCAAGGTTTTTGCCACCTCGGCAACCAATGGTAGTGGCGGATGCGGTGGTACCTTTGCTCCTTCGCTCATTATCGGAGGTTTTGCCGGTTTCCTCTTTGCTCGCCTTTGGAATGTGAATCAGGTAGGTGTCTATGTTCCTGAGCAGAACTTTACACTGATGGGTATGGCGGGCCTCATTACGGGCGTGATGCATGCACCGCTTACGGGCATCTTCCTCATCGCCGAACTCACGGGCGGCTACCAGCTCTTCATGCCGCTGATGATAGTGTGCATCTCTTCGCTGCTCACCATCAGCATCTTTGAGAGTCACAGCATCTACGCCCTGCGTCTGGCTAGAGAGGGCAAGCTGCTCACCCACCATATTGACAAGGCTGCGCTCACCCTGCTGGGCATGCAGGATGTCATTGAGAAAGATTATCATCCGGTAGGTCCGGATCTGCCGATGAGCAAGCTGGTGAGTGAGATAAGTCGCAGCAACAACAACTTTCTGCCTGTTTTGGATCAGGCGGGTGTGCTGTTGGGAGTAATAGATATTACGAAGATTCGCCACATCATCTTCCGCACCGAACTGTATCAGCATTTCACCGTGCGTCAGCTGATGATGCAGCCTTCTGCAGTTCTTACCGAACATGACAGTATGGACGAGGTGATGCAGAAATTTGATAAAACCGATGCCGCCCAACTGCCAGTGGTTGATGTGGCAGGCGTACTGAAGGGTTACATCAGCCGTACTAGAATCTATTCCATGTACAGGCAGATTGTAGCGGATATGTCGGCAGAGTAGGAGTTTTAAGTGAAGAGTGAAGAACGAAGAGTGAAGAATTCAACGGCTTTGCTGGTTTTATTTTAAAATATTAGTGTTTTATGGAGAAGAAGGATTTGAGAATTGTTTTCATGGGAACACCGGAGTTTGCGGT
This sequence comes from Segatella copri, assembly GCA_021640525.1. Lineage (GTDB taxonomy): Bacteria > Bacteroidota > Bacteroidia > Bacteroidales > Bacteroidaceae > Prevotella > Prevotella copri_S. The sequence continues at coordinate 15,283 of JAJXBQ010000033.1, read as the reverse complement.
GGAATCCCTCAAGCGCCTGGTAGAGGGCGGTTACAACGTGGTGGCTGTGGTTACGCAGCCTGATAAACCGGTGGGCAGACATCAGGATACGCTGCAACCTTCGCAGGTTAAGCAGTATGCCGTAGAGCATGGTTTACCGGTGCTGCAGCCTGTAAGGATGAAGAACCCTGAGTTTGTGGAGCAGTTGCGTTCTTATCAGGCTGACTTGCAGGTGGTAGTTGCTTTCCGCATGCTGCCAGAGGTGGTTTGGGCGATGCCGAAATATGGTACATTTAATGTACATGCAGCCCTCCTTCCGCAGTATCGCGGTGCGGCGCCTATCAACTGGGCAGTGATTAATGGCGAGAAGGAGACGGGGGTTACCACCTTCTTCCTCGACCACGATATTGATACCGGTCGCATCATCCTGCAGAAACGTTTTCCTATTCCGGAGACGGCAAATGTGGAGTATGTTTACGACGGGTTGATGCATCTTGGTGCTGATTTGGCGCTGGAAACCATTGATGCGCTCATCGCTGCCGATGGTAATATCGGTTCCATTCCTCAGAGCGAAATGATAGGACAGGGTGCCGAACTCAAGCCGGCTCCGAAAATCTTCAAGGATACCTGCCGCATCGACTTCCACAAGCCTGCTAAGCAGGTGTATGATTTCATCCGCGGTCTTTCTCCATACCCTGGTGCATGGACTGAAATTAAGAAGAAGGAGACTGTAGTATTCTTTGACGATCCTAAGGGAGATGATGATTACGTGAGGTTCCCTGAGCCTACTACTCATCCATCCCATAAGCAGAGTACACAGAAAATTCAGGTACTTAAGATATTTTCTACCCGTCTTTCATGTATGAAGCGTGGTGATGCGCCTGTGGGATCGCTTCGCGTTGAGGGGAAGTCGTTACAAGTAGCCTGCCTTGATGAATGGCTCATTATTCAGGAGTTGCAGCTCAGTGGCAAGAAACGCATGGATGCTTCTGCTTTTCTCAATGGTATGAAGGACATAGCTTATTATGAGTGTTTGAAGAAAGATGTTAGTGACGATTTTTAAGATTCAAAAGATTTTTGATTTTTAGTTTTATAGTATTATGACTGTAGAAGAAGACATCAAGCGTGCTATAGAGTGCATGCGAAAGGGTGGAGTGATACTCTATCCTACAGATACCGTATGGGGCATAGGATGCGACGCCACCAACCCTGAAGCGGTACAGAAAGTTTATGAAATAAAGAAACGTGACGATTCTAAGGCGCTTATCTGCCTGATAGATTCTGCTGACCGCATGGCGCGTTATTTCCGCAATGTGCCACAGGTGGCATGGGATTTCATCGATGCTGCCATGCCTGTAAAGCCTACTACGGTTATTCTTGATGATGCGAGTGGTGTGGCTAATAATCTGGTAGCAGAGGATGGAAGTCTGGCGATGCGTATAACCTATGAGCCTTTCTCCAAACAACTCTGTTACCGTTTTCAGAAGCCTATTGTAAGTACAAGTGCTAATGTGAGTGGTGAGCCTGCTGCACAGAATTATCGCGACATCTCCGAGGAAATCCTCAATGCTGTAGATTATGTTTGCTGGAGCCGCCGTCAGGAGCATAAACCTCATCAGCCTTCCAGCATCGTTAAGATTGCTAAGGATGGTGAAGTGAAAGTAATCAGATAAGTTTTCAATTCATCCTATATGAAATGCCTGCTAGAGGGATATTTTCTTCCCTTAGCAGGCTTTTTTGTATGTTTTCAGTCTATAATATACTTAAAGAAGTATTATTGCAATTCGTTTATATGACAAAAAAGAATTTCCGCTCAATACGGATATATAACAAGAAACCCTGCAAGAAATGAATCTTGCAGGGTTTATCTTGGGTGGAAGGTGGGACTCGAACCCACGACATTCAGAACCACAATCTGACGCTCTAACCAACTGAACTACGTCCACCATATTCTTGTTAAGCGGGTGCAAAGGTACGAAAAAAAAATGGTTCTACCAAATTTTTTCGTACCTTTTTTCTTATTTTTTATTTTGCAGGGCTTGTTGGAACAACTGGAGCTGCCTTCTGGGCATCTGCACCAGCTGCAGGAACAGCCTTCTGAGCACCTGCTGCTGCATCCTTGCTAGCACCTGGCATAGCAGGAAGAGCGGTCTGCTCCTGAGTGGCTCCCTCCAAAACACTGCTTTCGCCAGCTGCCTGAGGGGCTACATAAGCACATGCCACGCTGATGACAACCAAGGCTACAGCGAGGCCCCATGTTAATTTCTCAACAATGTCAGTGGTCTTGCGAACACCCATGATTGAGTTGGTTGAAGAGAAGTTACTTGCAAGTCCACCTCCCTTTGATTCCTGGATGAGCACGATGAAAATCATCAGGATAGCTACCAGGACGATTAATACTACTAATAATGTGTAAGCCATTTTTTAAAACTAGTTTTATTTATTTATTATTCTTCTTTATTTCTTCTTGCTGTTCAGCATCAGTTTCTCAAGGAATCTGAGCTGGTCAACATAATATCCGTTCTTGTCAGGATGCTGCTGATGCAGGCGGCTGATGATTTCGTAAGCCCTCTGATACTTGCCCTGCTTGATGTAGATGCGGGCGAGGGTTTCGGTGAATACACCGCTGTTTTCCTCTTCGCCATCCTTGCCGGAATCGGTCTGAAGTTCGGGAGTAAATTCTGGTTTGTAATCTTCGTCCTGCTGGATTTTAGGCAGTTTGAAACCGCCATCCTCCATAAAGTCGTCGATGAGACTTATGGTGCGCGAAGTATCTTCTGGCTCCTGCTGGTCTTCGGTCTCCATGAGATAAGCCACATAGTCTACAGCCGCGTCAGCAGGTGTAGGCTTACGTTTCTCCTTCTTCTCTTCTTCGTCTTCTTCCCTAGGAATGGATCCCAGGAAGTGGTCGATGAGGTCACTAGTACGGTCTCCGTGTTTTTCTGCTCCTATTCCTCTTACGCCTTGCTGCTTGTTGGATTCAGCCTCTTCAGGGGCGTTTTTTATCTGATAGTGGGCTGCCTCTACCATCTCGAAGATAATCTTACGGTCGGTGATGTAGATGGCTGCCCGGCGCAGTTCTTCGTCGAAACTCGGGTCGTGGAGCAGGTACAGATTCTTCAACATCAGCAGGCGTGCCGTCTGATAATACGGATATAAGGCCAAGAGGGCGCGCAAGTCGTAGAGCGTCTCTCGGTTCATTTCCTCCGGGTGTTGTATCAATCTGCTTAATTCCACGATATTTTTACTTTACTTTATTTTACTTTGAACTTTGAACTTTGAACATTGAACATTGAGTTTTGAACTTTATGATTAGTAAAGCCGTTGAATTCTTCACTCTCCACTTTTCGTTCTTCACTTACTTTACCAGTTAGCTACCGTAGCGTTGAATATCTGGTCTACCAGGTCTTTGATAATCTGGGTTACCAGTTCTTCCTGCACCGAGGCAAGGCTCTGAGTGGTGTCGTAGGTCTTGGCAGATGTAAACTGCTTTTCAAAGTCCTCGGCATGGTTCTTGGTGTTGGTGAAACGTACGTTTACGGTGATACTGAGCTCAGTCTGTGCTGAGTATCCCTCAGAACTAACCGACTTGTTGCGCTGAGAATATTGGGTGATTTCGCCCTCTATCTTCAGGTCTCCGTTGCGTGACACCTGTATGAGCTGGGTGTTGCTGGCAAACTTATCCTTGAGTTCGTTGTTGAACATCGGACCCATCGGACCCCACACATACGAACTTCTGATAGGGAAGTCGGCTATCTGTATGGTCTTGGTTTTGGTGTAGTCGATGCTGGCACCGTTGAACTTGTAGCTCACGGAGCATGCAGCCATGACCGCCACCATCAGTGTGACTCCTATTATATATAGGTACGCGCGTATATGCTTCATAACTTATATTTGTTAATCTTTCTGTACAGAGTTCTGTCGGAGATTCCCAGTTCTTCTGCCGCTTTCTTGCGGTTTCCGTTGTTTCTCTCCAATGCCTTTTCTATCATCTGCTTGCTAAGGTCGCTGAGGTTCAGATTCTCGTTTTCTTCCTTGATCTCCTCAATCTCAGCATCCTCGGCTTCGGGTTTGTAAGTGCCCCTAATGCCTCCTGTAGCTATTTCCTGACGGATGTGTTGTAGCTCGTCGAGATCGGTAATCGGAGGTACGGAAGTAACCGGAGAAACCGATGGAACGGATGATACGGACGGAACCGGAGAAACCGATGAAACCGGAGATACGGATGATACTGGAGCTACCTGGGTATTCGGCTGAACCGGAGAAACATATCCGCCTGTACCGCCCAACTGGCGTGCCTCATCGAGTTGCTTGCGCAGGCTGTTCATCTCTCGTCTCAGGTCGCTCACGTTGCCCCTCAGTTCGTAGAGAATCTTGTATAGCAGTTCGCGCTCGCTGGCGTAGCTATGGTCGTCCTTGCCATCCTTCTGTATGGTGGCGAGCTGTGTAGACTCCTCATCTCTCGGAATAAACTGGGTGAGGGTCTGTGCATCGATTTCTCTTTCTCGGCTCAGCACTGACATCTGTTCGGTAATGTTCTTGAGCTGTCTCACATTTCCCGGCCACTTGTATTTCAGCATGATCTGCTTGGCCTCATCTGAGAGTGAAATCTTAGGCAGACGGTATTTTTCGGCCATCTGCATGGCGAAGAGGCGGAAGAGCAGGAGGATGTCATCGCCACGCTCTCTCAATGCAGGCATCTGTATCGGGATGGTGTTGAGGCGGTAGTAGAGGTCCTCGCGAAAGCGGCCTTCACTCACAGCCTTGCGCATGTTTACGTTGGTGGCTGCCACGATGCGGACATCCGTTTTCCTTATCTCAGTTCCACCCACGCGGATGTATTCTCCCGTTTCGAGCACTCGCAGCAGTCTTGCCTGCGTCTGTATCGGGAGTTCGCCCACCTCGTCGAGGAAGATGGTACCCTTGTTGGCAATACCGAAGTATCCTTCGCTTTCGCCTATGGCTCCGGTGAAGGATCCCTTCTCGTGTCCGAAGAGTTCGCTGTCGATGGTTCCCTCCGGAATGCTTCCACAGTTGATGGCGAAATATTTCTCTCTGCGGCGTGGCGAATTGTCGTGAATCACCCTTGGAATGATTTCCTTACCCACACCGCTCTCGCCGATGATGAGCACGGAGAGATCGGTCGGCGCTACCTGTAGGGCTACGTCGAGCGCATGGTTCAATCCGTCGCTGTTACCGACGATATTGTAGCGTTGTTTTATCTTTTGTAGTTCGGAAGTATCCATTTAGCTGCCAAAATTACTCATTTTTTCTGAATTATCTGCATTTTTTTTTAATTTTAACGTTCGGGAGGTCTGATTACAGGGCAGATTTGCCTTTTTTGCGTCATCTGCCCTCCCGAATCTTTCTTTATTCCGCTTTTTCTCGGGAATAGGGAATCTTTCTCTTATCCCTTTTTCTTAGGGATGGAGAATCTTACCTTCTCGCTCTCGTCACGCTTCTCGTGGTAGAGTTTAGGCAGTGGATTCTCGTAGGCCTCATCATAGTCTTCGCGGTTGCAGAAGGCATCCAGCGCCAAGTAGATGGCGTGGCGGAAGGAGATTGCATCGGCTTCGTTGCAGCCCGTGATGCTGTAGCTAGGAGTGGTGTTGGCGGCGGTGTGCACGAGTGGCAGACCGGCAGTAAAGAGTACGCCATCCTCGGTGTAGAGAGAATGGAACGGGGTAGTAGCCTGATCATGATACATGGCCATGATGCCGTCGAACTCTACGAAATGGCCGTTGCCGAAGAACTCGTCAGCAGGGTAAGGACCAAAAGCTTGTATTTTCTGCTCGGCAAGCTGGTCAATGGCTGGGATGATGATGCTGGCTTCCTCTGGTCCGCAGCTCTCCTCACCGTTGTTGCTAGGATTCAGGGCGAGCACGGCGATGCGCGGGTTGGTAATCATGAAGTCTCGCTTCAGTGATGTGTGCATCTGCTTCACCTTCTCGATGATGAGCTCCTGGGTGATTGCTGCCGGCACGTCCTTGAGCGGAGTCTTTTCGGTTACGGATGCGATGCGAAGGTCGCCGCCGCAGAGGATGGAAAGGCCCTTGGCACCTTCGCCCAGGCAAGTTTCAATGTATTCCTTGTGGCCCTTGAACTGGAAGCCCTCAAATTGTGCGTTCTGGTTGTTTACCGGTGCGGTAACGAGCACGTCGAAGAGCTCGTCGCGGTAGTCGGTCATGGCTCGGTCAAGTGCCTTGATGGCTGCCGTACCCGATTCCTGAGTAGGCATGCCCATGTCAACCTTTACCTCCTCGTCTACGGCTGGCAGGAGGTTGATTCTTCCGTCTTCAGCATCTTCTGCTTTCTGGATGATGGAGAACTGGGCAGGCAGATTCATCGCCTTGCGGTAATAAGCTGCCACTTTAGGCGAACCGTAGATGATAGGGGTACAATACTCCAACATCTCTGGCTCACTGAATGCCTTAAAAATGAGTTCGTATCCGATACCGTTGGTATCTCCGTGAGTGATGGCCACTCTAATCTTTTTGCTGTCCATTTATCGTTTTATTTTATAGTAGAAATCGCAGCTTCTAGCTGCTTGATTAATATTTTCTTTTTCATTTCGGGCGCATAGACGAAGCCGATGATGATGATTTCATCCCCCGTTTTTCTCAGGCGGATGCACCTCATCACGTAGGGGCCTCCCATGGCGTCGCCCTTCATCTCCCAGAGTCCTTTTTCTGAAAGGACCGGGATTGTCATGTACATGCTGTCGGTTTCGCCGGGCATGTTTGTGCGGAGCATGCTGTCAATCTGCTGCTTCTCTTGAGCAGGAAAAGCAGCAGAATTGGCTTTTCCTCTTCGTTCTTCCCTCTTCACTTTCATGAGGATGAGATTCTTCATGCCCGAACTGGCGTTGTTTGAAATCCATATGAAGTTTCCGGCCTTCTTGCTTGCCTGCATTTCGGCAGGGATGATCATGCTGATGCCGAAGTTCTTCTTTACCAGCTGCTGCATCTCGCGGTTCTGCTTGCTCGGGTTGGTGGAGATGATGGAGGCGAGGTGCTCCAGTTCAGTCTCATCTACGAGCTGGCGCAGTTTCTCGGGGTTGAGTTTCTCTCTGAGTTGCTGCGGCGAGCGGGCAGAGATGTGGATGACGGTCTGCGGTGAAGCATTCTCGTTGCGGCTCAGCCTGACTGAGAATTCCGCTGCCGGGATGTTCACTACGATGCGAGTTCTTACGAGCAGGTAGCTGCCGTGGATCTTGCCCTTCTTAACCTGGATGAGCCGGCAGAGCGGTTCGGGTTGGGGCAGGGCAGGCACCTCTTCCGTCAGTATCTTCGTAACGATGCTGTCGGTATCTCCCTCGAGCACCACCTCGTAAGGCTGTCCTGTGCTCTTGGGCAGTTTTCTGTTTCTTCCTCCTCCCGGGCTGCAACTTGCCAGAAAAAGGAACAAAAGACAGCCGGCAAGTAGGATCTTTAAAGATTCTCTAACCATTTTTCCCCCACCTTTCCTTACTTATTCATCTTCTCTTCATCCTCGTGCTCACGGATTTCTCCGATTTTCTTCGAGGTGCTGAGCAGACCGCAGGCAGCGTAGATGTCCTGGCCGCGGCTGGCACGGATGGTGGTGAAGACACCATGCTGGGTGAGGTAATCACGGAACTGCTCCATCTTCTCATCATCCACACCTTGCAGAGGAATGTCTGGAATTTGGTGGAAACGGATCAGGTTGAAGCGGCAGTCAAGTCCCTTCACCAGCTTGATGATGGCCTTGGCATGCTGCATACTGTCGTTTACGCCCTTAAAGACGATGTATTCGAAACTCAGGCGGCGCTGATGAGAGAAATCATAGTTCCTCAGCAGTTCTACTACCTGCTCAATGCCCATGCCCCTTTCGGCAGGCATCAGTTCAGCGCGTTCAGAAGGGATAGGGTCGTGCATGCTGATGGCCACATGGCAGTCGCTCTCTTCTAGGAACCGCTTCAGCTTATTCTTCACGCCCACCGAACTTACCGTGATGCGCTTCGGGCTCCATGCCCAGCCGTAGTCGGCGGTGAGAATCTCTGTGGCGCGCAGCACATTGTCGAGATTATCCATCGGCTCGCCCTGACCCATGAACACGATGTTGGTAAGCTTGTCCACCTCCGGCAGCGAGTAAATCTGGTTCAGAATGTCGCCTGCAGGCAAGCTGCCCTCAAACCCCTGCTTGCCGGTCTGGCAGAACAGACAGTTCATCTTGCATCCCACCTGCGAAGAAACGCACAGCGTGGCGCGGTCTTTGTCTGGGATGTAAACCGTCTCGACAAATTTGCCGCTCCGGGTAGGGAAGAGGTACTTGATGGTACCATCCACCGAATGTTGTGCATCGGAATATCCGAAGCATCCTATTTCGTATTCGGCAGCGAGTTTGGCACGGTTCGCCTTAGAGATGTTGGTCATCTCATCAATGCTCTTCACATGCTGCTCATAGAGCCACTTCGCCATCTGCCCACCGGTGAAGGCGGGCATGCCTAAGTCCTTTGCCACCTGCTTCAATTCGGCAAGTGTAAGGCCCAAAAGATATTTTTTTTCATTATTCATACTGCAAAGATAGTGTTTTTTGCCGAAAAATTAGTATCTTTGCCACATATTTTAATATAATAAGATAAAATAAAGATAAAAAACACAGATTTAGCCCCCCGAAAAGGGCTGAAGTGAACAAAAATAACGTAAGAAAATGAGAGAAAAAATAGACCTTTTCTTGCCTTGCGAATACATCGACGATGCGCAGAATGCCTTGTCGGTGCTTCATGAGTACAAGACTGTACAGCATATCCACTTCCTGGTGAGTGCTGATTTTGCCGCTCATCATCAGGTGCCGGAAGGATGCACGTTTGTCATTACCGACCGACTGGAAAGCAGTAACACCATTGTCAGCATCGCTGAAAATACAGATGCCGACTACGTGATGATCTGTACCCGCCACACCACCATAGGATGGGGAAACAACACGCTGGAGCGATTCCTCAGAGTGGCAGATGATACGGATGCCGTCATGGTTTACGCCGACCACTACAAGATGGTGGAAGGCAAAATGGAGAAACATCCGGTAATTGACTACCAGTCAGGTTCTTTGCGAGATGACTTCGACTTTGGAAGCCTCTGGTGCATCAAGGCACAGGCGCTGGCCGACTACATCGCCCAGTCCGACCGCGAGGAGTATCAGTTTGCCGCCCTCTACGACCTCCGTCTCTATCTGAGCCGCGTGGGCGAAATCTTCCATCTCAACGAATTCCTCTATTCAGAAGCTGAACTCGACACCCGTAAGAGCGGCGAGAAGCAGTTTGACTATGTAAACCCGCGCAACCGCGAGGTGCAGATAGAGATGGAAAAGGCATGCACCCAGCATCTGGGCAAGGTGGGCGCCCTGATAGACACCACCTTCTACCGCCAGCCCGACTTCGGTGAGCAGGATTTTGAATACGAGGCATCTGTCATCATCCCCGTCTTCAACCGCGAAAAGACGGTGGCTGATGCCGTGAAGAGTGCGCTGGGACAGAAGGCTAACTTCAAGTTTAACGTCATCGTGGTGAACAACCATTCTACCGACCGCACCGGAGAAATCCTGGATGAACTTAAAGCAGACAACCTGATACAGATTATTCCGGAGAGAACCGATCTGGGAATAGGCGGATGCTGGAACGAAGCCATCAACAGCAGATTCTGCGGAAAGTTTGCCGTCCAGCTAGATAGCGACGACCTCTATTCTTCGCCAAAAACACTCCAGAAGATAGTAGATGCCTTCTACAAGCAGAAGGCAGCCATGATTATCGGCTCGTACCGCATGTGCGACTTCGACCTCAACACCCTGCCACCGGGACTGATAGACCACAAGGAGTGGACCGATGAAAACGGATGCAACAATGCGCTGCGTATCAACGGATTGGGTGCTCCGCGCGCCTTCTTCACTCCGCTGGTACGGCAGATCCAGTTTCCTAACACCTCGTATGGCGAGGATTATGCGCTGGGACTGGCATTCTCGCGCCGTTACCGCATCGGCAGAATCTACGACGAACTCTACCTCTGCCGCCGCTGGGGAGGTAATAGTGATGCAGCCCTCAGCGTAGAGAAGGTGAACGCCAACAACCTGTATAAGGACCGCCTGCGCACCATGGAACTGAAGGCACGCCAGCACATGCTGCAGGGCAAGGCCGACATCATGGAAGATAGCAGCATCTCGCGCTTCTTCAATCGCCAGCTGGAGGTATGGGCAGATGCGCGCCACCGCTTCCGCGAACTCAAGCACGTAGAAACCCGCCAGCTCTCCGACCAGCTGAAACTGCAGTGGAACCCAGCCCGCATCGTAAGTACGGGTGCCAAGATAGATAAGAAAACCCTGGGCGAGCGCCCTTGCTTCCTTTGCGACAAGAACCGTCCTAAGGAACAGATGTCGAAGCAGATAGACGAGAAATTCCATCTTCTGGTGAATCCGTTCCCGATTCTGCCAGTCCACTTCACCATTCCGGCACGCAAGCATCAGCCTCAGCTCATCTACAAGAACTACGGCGAGATGCACCGCTTCATCAGTCTGCATAGCGACCTGATGGTGTTCTACAACGGTCCGAAGTGTGGTGCATCGGCTCCAGACCATCTTCATTTCCAGGCAGGAACCAACGGCATCCTTCCTCTTCAGACCAACTGGCAGCGTCTCTCCCGCAACCTGACCGACATCATCTCTCTCAATGATGAGGAGAAAATCTCTGTGGTTCGCGACTTCATCGTTCCCGCCTTCGTCATCATCTCGAAGAGTGCCGAGAGCGATGAGGCCCTCTTCCGCCGTCTCTACAAGGCAATGCCTCAGCGTGGCGACGAAACCGAACCGATGATGAACATCATCTCCTGGCGCAAGGGCGAGGAATTCATCAGCGTGGTCATTCCGAGAGAAAAGCACCGTCCGGAAGCCTATTTTGCCGAAGGCGACGCCCAGTTTGTGGTTTCGCCGGGAGCACTGGATATGAGCGGACTCATCATCACCCCTCGTGAGGAAGATTTCCGAAAACTGACCGAGGAGAAAGCCCTCTCGTTGCTGCAGGAATGTGGCGTTTCGGAAGAAAAGATGAACGCCATCATCGCCAAACTGAAGGCATCTAAGGATGCCGAGGATGCAGCCGAAGCCTCTTCCACCTTATATAATAAAGGTAAGCAGCCCGACGTAACGGTGGGCATCGTGAGTGCGCAGAAGATTCATTTCTCGCTCAACAAACCTTATCTTGCCAAGGGCGAAAAGGTGCTGGGCGAACAGGTGGTAGAATTCTCTGAGGGCGGTGTGCTTTGGAACGGCAACCAGTACAGCCAGCTCACCTTCCATCCGCAGAGTGCCGACGCCTCGTTTTCGCTGAGCGACGTAACCATCGGTGTCAACTTCCACTGGGAACGCAAGGAAACCCAAACCTTCCTGGGCACGCTCCGCTTTGTGGTAGAATCAGATAAGATTGTGGCAATCAATGAGTTGCCTGTAGAGAAATATCTGGAGAGCGTCATCAGTAGTGAGATGAGTGCCACTTCGAGTCTCGAACTCCTGAAGGCGCACGCCGTCATCTCCCGTTCATGGCTCCTGGCACAGATGAAGAAGCGCCGAGAGGTGGCTGAGAGCGGCAACAACTTCTTCTCCTTCACCAAGAAGGAAGATACGCTCATCCGCTGGTACGACCGCGAAGACCACACCCTCTTTGATGTATGTGCCGACGACCACTGCCAGCGCTACCAGGGCATCACCAAGGAAACATCGCCCCATGTAGCTGAAGCCATCCGCCAGACCAAGGGACAGATTCTGATGGACGGCGAAGAAATCTGCGATGCAAGATTCTCGAAATGCTGCGGCGGAATAACCGAGGAATTCCAGTATTGCTGGGAGGACACGCCGAAGACTTATCTCACGGCGGTTCGCGACATTGCCCTGGGGGTGGAACATACACTGCCTAATCTGACCAATGAGGAAGAGGCTGAGAAATGGATCCGCTTCAATCCGCCAGCTTTCTGCAACACGCAGGACAAGAAAATCCTGTCTGAAGTGCTCAACGACTATGATCAGGAAACCGTCAATTTCTACCGCTGGAAGGAAACGCTCAGCCAGGAGAAGTTGCAGCAGCTCATCGCTGACAAACTGAAGATGGACCTGGGTGCCATCCTTGACATGAAGGCCGTGGAGCGCGGAAAGAGTGGAAGAATCAGCAAACTCCAGATCATCGGAACCGAGAAGACCTTTACCATCGGCAAGGAACTCGAAATCCGCCGTACGCTGAGCGACAGTCATCTGCTGAGTTCAGCCTTCGTGGTGGATAAGTATGATAAGGATGAACAGGGAGTGCCTCAGCGTTTCGAACTCATCGGAGCCGGTTGGGGGCACGGAGTAGGCCTCTGCCAGATTGGTGCTGCCGTGATGGGCGAGCAGGGTTATCATTATGATGCCATCCTGCTGCACTACTATCAGGGTGCTGAAATCAAGAAACTTTATAAATAGTGATGTAAAATGGTAACAAAGAAAAACAGTCGGAGTCCATGGGCATGGATTCCGACCCTCTATTTTGCCGAAGGACTCCCCAACGTCATCGTAACCGCCCTCTCTGTGGTGATGTACATGCAGTTGGGGTTGACCGATGCTGAGGTGGGTCTCTATACCGGATGGCTCGCCCTTCCCTGGGTCATCAAGCCCTTGTGGAGTCCGTTCATAGATTTGCTGAAGACTAAGCGCTGGTGGGTGCTCACCATGCAGGCTCTCATCGGAGCTGCCCTTGCCGGCATCGCCTTCTCGCTGCCTACCGCCTTCTGGTTCCAGGCAACGATGTGCTTCTTCTTCCTCATCGCCTTCTGTAGTGCTACCCACGACATTTCGGCAGATGGTTTCTACATGATTGAGCTGGATGAACATACGCAGACTAAGTTTGTAGGCTTGCGAAATACCTTCTACCGCCTCGCCATCATCTTTGTGAATGGTTTTCTGGTGATGCTGGCAGGTGTGCTTCAGGTTCTCTTCCGCAACCAGATTCGCTTCTCATGGGCGCTTATCTTTTACGGACTGGCAGGTATCTTCATCGGTTTGTGGCTCTACCACAGCCGCTTCATGCCTCGCCCGAAGGAGGATGTGCAGACCGACAGAACGGTGGGTGAAGTGGCTCATGAACTGAAGAACATGTTCCGCACCTTCTTCGTGAAGTTCGGATTGGGTGAAACCGTCTGTGTGATGCTCTTTCTCTTGCTCTACCGATTCCCTGAAGCGCTTCTGAACACCATGACCAAGACCTTCATCCTCCGTCCTAATTCGCAGGGTGGACTGGGACTGTCACCGCAGGAATATGGCTTTGCCAATGGTACTGTGGGATTGATAGGTTTGCTGCTGGGTGGAATTCTGGGTGGAATTCTGGTGAGCAGGGATGGAATGAAGAAATGGCTCTGGCCTCTGGTTTGCGCCATCACCTTGCCTGATGTGGTTTACATCTATCTGAGTTACTCGCTCAACAGCAACCTCATCGTGGTTTCCAGCTGTCTTTTTGTCGAGCAGTTGGGTTATGGTCTGGGCTTCACGGTTCTTACCCTCTACATGCTGTTCTACAGTCAGGGAAAGTTCAAGACCTCCCATTATTCCATCTGTACGGGCATCTCCTATCTCGGATTGATGCTGCCGGGCATGGTTTCTGGATATCTGAAGGATATGGTAGGTTACCGTATGTTCTTCATCATCGTGATGGCATGTTGCGCCATCACCTTTCTGGTTACTGCTTTCCTGAAGATTGATCCTAATTTCGGAAAGAAAGAGGAGAAGGAAGAGGATGAAGCGGAATTGGACGCGATAGAATAAATGATTATGTTAACGTAAAAACGAGGATGTGCGAACATCCTCGTTTTTATCTTTATTCCCCGATAATCGTTGCGATGAGGTGTCGGCTTCCGCCTCCCTCTCTGAATTCGCAGAGGTAAATTCCTTGCCATGTACCAAGGTTCAATCTGCCATTGGTAATAGGAATGGTGAGCGATACACCCACCATGCTCGATTTGGCATGCGCCGACATATCCGTAGGTCCTTCATCCTGATGCAGGTATCTTGGGTCGCCATCTGGAACCAGTCTTTCGAAGATACCCTTTAAATCATGTCTCACATCCGGGTCGAAATTCTCGTTCAGCGACAATCCGCAACTGGTATGTCTTACGAAGAGATTCAGAATCCCTGTCTTAGGCAGCGCCGGCAAGTTCCTCATCACCTCGTTGGTTACGAGGTGAAACCCGCGAGGAAGCGGGCGTAATGAAAATTCTACTTGCTGTATCATATTCTTCTTTTTGTTTATATTCTTATACTTTATACTTCTATCTTTATACTTTATAATTCCTTTTTCAGCCATTCACCGAAGAACTTATCGTACAGTTCGTAAGTTCCATCCGTCTCTGTAACAAAATCTTTCTCCAATAATCCCTTGATTCCACCTTGTACAAAACTGGCGGAAGGAAGATTGTGCTTCTTGATGAATGCCGATGACATGATGTTTTGAGCCTTGCCAGCGTTGCAGATGGCAAAGAGAAGTTCCTTTTGCTTAGCTGGCAATTGAAAGAGAAGTGCTTCGTATGCAAAAGCACTCTCATCTATAATCGAGTTGAGTGCCAGTTCCATCATCTTATCGTCAGCCCTTTCCATCATCTTATCATCAGTCCTTTCCGTGAGCGAGAAAATCTTATTGAGCATCCTCTGCAGATACCAGGTGATGCCGTCAAAACGGTCGTATATCTGATAAATGGTTTCTCGTTTGATATGCTTCTGTCTTTCTTCGAAAAGATGAGTAGCGAAGTCTGCATACACCTCTCTATCAATAGCTTTCAGTGTTTTAATGGAGGTGCTTTGATAGAAAGGACGGGCATGACTCAAGAACATCTCCGACATCATGTTACGCTGAGATCCGGCAAAGATGAAACTGGCATTATGACAGTGCTGAATGTAAGTGCGCAGTATGGCTTCCACATTCGCTTCTCTATAACTGCTGATGGTTTGAAATTCATCAATGGCCACGATGCAAGGCTTATCAGCGCTCTCCAGATAATGGAAAATTTCATCGAGCGTTGTGGTTGGACTGGTGATTTCTCCCAAATCTACTCCCCACGAAGGCACGCCATTCATATCGAAGCTGATGGA
Source organism: Segatella copri (assembly GCA_021640525.1). GTDB lineage: Bacteria > Bacteroidota > Bacteroidia > Bacteroidales > Bacteroidaceae > Prevotella > Prevotella copri_S. The sequence goes on along the minus strand of JAJXBQ010000033.1, from coordinate 196 downwards.
CGAACGGAGTGAGTGGAGGCAGTTAAGAAAATGTTCCACTACTTTGGTGCCTTTAGGTTTCAGACTTTGCAGAATACTTCTGCCTAGTTCCTGAATGAAATCTGCTAGGGTTTTCGTGGCATAAATATCTACAAGAAATGTATAGTATTTATCCTTGATTTCTTCCTGGGCATAGACGTGTTGCACCAACCCTGTC
>JAJXBQ010000273.1:0-3849 GCA_021640525.1 Segatella copri | reverse complement strand
TGAAAACACTCATAGTTGGAAATAATAACAAATAAAAATAAGAATGAAAAAATCGATTCTGACGATGCTGCTGCTGTTGATGGCAATAGCATCCTTTGCTCAACAGCGACTGATATCCGGTCAGATTACCGACCGCGATACCAAGGAGGCCATTGAGCAGGTAACTGTTCAATTGCTTAAGAGCGACAGCACGTATGTAGCTGGTGCCATCAGTAATGAGAACGGACTCTTTCACGTCACCGCTCCGGCTAATGGCAAGTATCTGCTCAAGATTTCGAGCGTAGGATACAAGTCTACCGTGAAGCGTATCCAAATTTCTGATAACAAGGATCTGGCTATGGGTAAGATTGTGCTGGGTGCTGAGGCTATCATGCTGAAAGGCGCAGTGGTAACAGCTATGGCTCAGAAGGTAACCCTGAAGGAGGATACTTTCGTGTACAATTCTTCTGCCTATCGCACACCGGAAGGCTCGGTAGTTGAGGAACTCGTAAAGCGTCTGCCGGGTGCAGAGGTGAGCGATGACGGTACTATCAAGATTAATGGTAAGGAGGTAAAGAAGATTCTGGTAGACGGTAAGGAGTTTATGACGGGCGATACCAAGACTGCCCTGAAAAACCTGCCTACCAGCATCATCGAGAAAATCAAGGCATACGATGAGAAGAGTGATCTCTCTAAGGTGACCGGTATTGATGATGGTGAGGAGCAGACCGTGCTCGACTTCGGTGTGAAGAAGGGTATGAACAGGGGTTTGATTTCCAATATCGACCTGGGTGTGGGCAACAAGAGCCGCTACAATATGCGTGGCATGGGCGGTTATTTCAATGATAACAACCGATTCATGCTCTTTGCCAATGCCAATAACACCAGCGACCGTGGTTTCGGAGGCGGTGGCCCTGGCAGAGGTTTCGGAGGTGCTAACGGTTTGAATGCCAGCAAGATGATAGCCGCCAACTACAATTACGAACTGAAAGATAAATTCAAGTTCAATACTTCACTTCGCTGGAATCACAGCGATGGCGATATTTGGAGCAGCCGTTCCAGCGAGAACTTCATGGGTAGCAGTTCTTCGTTCAGCAACAGCTTGACTCAGAATTTCTCTCGCAGCAACAGCTGGAATGGTAACATCCGCTTGGAGTGGATGCCTGATTCCATGACCAATATCCTCTTCCGTCCTTCCATCTCCTGGAGTACCAGCGATGGATTGAGTGGCAGCCAGTCGGCATCTTACAATAAGGATCCTTACACCATCACCACCAAAGACCCTCTTTCTGAAGAAGGTATTGATGAGTTGGAGAAGGCTGAGGCTATGGTGAACAGTCAGTTGACTAACGGAATCACCTATTCTGATAATAACAATATCAGGGGTATGCTGCAGGTGAACCGCAAGTTGGGCAACAAGGGACGTAACATCACCTTCCGTGTGGATGCCAAATATACGGATAATGACAGCAAGAGCATCTCGCTCAACAATGCCAAACTCTATCTCGTACAGACAGCGGAGGGTAAGGATTCTACTTATCAGACCAACCGCTATAACCTGACTCCTTCGAAAAATTACAGCTATGCGGGCCAGTTGACCTATAGTGAACCACTCTGGAAGGCTACCTTCCTGCAGTTCAGCTATAAGTTTACTTACAGCTACTCCAAGAGCGACCGCAGCACCTACGATTTCAGCAAGTATGCTATGAGTGGTGATCAGGAGTACCGTGGTTGGGATAGTTACCTGAATCCGTTTGCCGGTCATCTCGAAGATTACAAGGATGATGATCAGAGCCGTTTCTCTGAGTATCGCAACTACAATCACGATATCCAGGTGATGATGCGATTCGTCCGTCAGAAGTATAACTTGAACTTCGGTGTGATGATTCAGCCACAGCAGTCGAAGTATATCCAGGATTATCAGGGAGTGCATGTAGATACCGTTCGTAACGTAACGAATATCAGTCCAACCCTCGATTTCCGTTATCGCTTCTCAAAGATGAGCAACCTGCGTGTGAACTATCGTGGTACCACAGCGCAGCCAAGCATCTCTCAGTTGCTTGATATCACAGATAACAGCGACCCGCTGAACATCTCGAAGGGTAACCCTGGCTTGAAGCCATCGTTCACCCAGAACTTCCGGTTGTTCTACAACAATTTCGTGCAGAACCACAACAAGGGTGTCATGACCTTCATCAACTTCTCAACCACCAACAATAGCATCAGCAATAAGGTGACCTACGATGAGAAGACTGGTGGAAGAATCACCCGACCTGAGAATATCAATGGTAACTGGAATGTGATGGGAGCCTTTATGTTCAACTGCTCTATCGATAGTGCCGGTGTATGGAACTTGAATACCGACACCTACTTGGGTTACAACAACTATGTGAGTTATCTGAGTCTCGACAAGCAGTCTGATTCCCAGAAGAATACCACCCGCAGTACTACTTGGAGAGAGCGCCTCTCTTTCAGCTATCGTAACAACTGGCTGGAGCTTTCGCTCGATGGAACATTGAATTATAACCATGCTACAAACAAGTTGCAGCCTAACAGCAACCTCAATACCTGGCAGTTCTCTTATGGTCCTAGCATGACGCTTACAGCGCCTTGGGGTACCAGTCTGAACTCAAGCCTCTCTATCAGCAGCCGCCGCGGTTATAGCGACAGCAGCATGAATACAGATGAGTTTGTATGGAATGCGCAGCTTTCTCAGGGTTTCCTGAAGGGCAAGCCTCTTACCATCATGCTGCAGTTCTACGATATTCTCCGCCAGCAGAGCACCTTCTCTCGTGCCATTTCTGCTACATCCCGTACGGATACGGAGTATAATGCCATCAACAGCTATGCGATGCTGCACGTGATTTACCGCCTGAATCTCTTCGGAGGCAAGGATGCCCGTAGGGGTGGACCTGAAGGTCCTGGTGGTCCTGGTGGCCGTCCAAACTTCCATGGCCGTCCTTTCAATGGCGGTTTTGGCGGTGGTCGTCCAGGCGGCAGAATGTTCTAGAAAAGAAAATGAAGTAAGCTTCATTTTAAACGATAGTAAGCCTCACTCCATGTTTACGTGAGGCTCATTTCAAATAGGTATGACGAGAAAAAAAGAAATCCCCGCTCTTCGTAATGAAGAACGGGGATTGTTTATTTTGTCTTTATCAAGAGTCTTGATTAGAGAGCGAACTTGTAACCGATAGTGAGCTGGATTACGTTGTTGTAGCCCTTATCAGAATGCTTGAATACCTTTGTGCAGCCGATGTTGTAGCGAGCATCGAATACAAAGTTTGAATACTCATAAGAGAGACCTACTGGTACTGAAAGGTCGAATGTCTTAACGGCCTCGTCTGGCATGTCATCCTTAGCAACCATGAAACCTGGCTGGATACCAGCCTTCAGAGCGAGTCCCTGAGCTACATAGTAGTTCAATGTTACAGGTATATTGATATATCCTGGAGTCCAAGTTACGTGATCAGACTTTGTTCCCTGAGCAGAGTAGAGTGCACCAACAGCAAGACCTACCTTGTCTGTAGCCTGATACTGCAATTCTGCACCGGCAGCGAAACCTGCCTTCCAATCACCGTCTGCGATAGTAGAAACGTTCAAACCTACCTTAGGCTGAATAGTTGTTGTACCTGCAGCCTGCTGTGCGAAAGCACCTACTGAAGACAGCACCATAGCTGCCATAACGAATAATTTTTTCATAATCTCTAATATTTTAAATTTATAGTATAATATGCTCATGTAGAGCCTGACTGGTTATCAGTTTATATTCTGATTCCATCATTTTTACTGGGTGCAAAGATATATTTTTTCTCTATTCGCTCCAAATATTTTAAGCATTATTTTAAAATAAGCAGCCAAATATCACATATA
>JAJXBQ010000272.1:0-3867 GCA_021640525.1 Segatella copri | reverse complement strand
AGAGCTTATACAGGCATTCGGTACAGAGCGTGGCGTTAAGTGGTCAGACGAAGCGCGACTAGCTCTCGAATGGAAAGCGCGATGGGGAGATCGGGCTGCATGACTATCAAATCAAATACGCCAGCACACGACAAGGACTGCTGGCAAACGCCGCTTTGGCTTTTTGATGCACTGGATATTGAGTTTGGATTCTGGCTGGATTCGGCAGCGAGCGACAAAAATGCTCTGTGCGCTCACTGGTTAACTGAGGCCGACGACGCGCTAAATTCTGAGTGGATAAGCCACGGTGCAATCTGGAATAACCCACCGTACAGCAATATCAGGCCGTGGGTGGAAAAAGCCGCTGAGCAGTGCATACAACAGCGACAGACGGTAGTGATGCTTGTGCCAGAGGATATGTCTGTCGGATGGTTCAGCAAGGCTCTGGAGAGTATTGACGAAGTTCGCATCATCACTGATGGACGGATTAATTTTATCGAACCATCGACAGGGCTGGAGAAGAAGGGAAACAGCAAAGGTTCCATGCTGCTGATTTGGCGACCGTTCATCAGTCCTCGACGGATGTTTACTACCGTATCCAAAGCGGCATTGATGGCGATCGGGCAGGGCGTCACGAGGGCAGCATGAGACGACAGCGACGAAGTATCACCGACATCATCTGCGAAAACTGCAAATACCTTCCAACGAAGCGCTCCAGAAATAAACGCAAGCCAATCCCAAAAGAATCTGACGTAAAAACCTTCAACTACACGGCTCACCTGTGGGATATCCGGTGGCTTAGAGAACGTGCGAGGAAAACAAGGTGATTGACCAAAATCGAAGTTACGAACAAGGAAGTGTCGAGCGAGCTTTAACGTGCGCTAACTGCGGTCAGAAGCTGCATGTGCTGGAAGTTCACGTGTGTGAGCACTGCTGCGCAGAACTGATGAGCGATCCGAATAGCTCGATGCACGAGGAAGAAGATGATGGCTAAACCAGCGCGAAGACGATGTAAAAACGATGAATGCCGGGAATGGTTTCACCCTGCATTCGCTAATCAGTGGTGGTGCTCTCCAGAGTGTGGAACCAAGATAGCACTCGAACGACGAAGTAAAGAACGCGAAAAAGCGGAAAAAGCAGCAGAGAAGAAACGACGACGAGAGGAGCAGAAACAGAAAGATAAACTTAAGATTCGAAAACTCGCCTTAAAGCCCCGCAGTTACTGGATTAAACAAGCCCAACAAGCCGTAAACGCCTTCATCAGAGAAAGAGACCGCGACTTACCATGTATCTCGTGCGGAACGCTCACGTCTGCTCAGTGGGATGCCGGACATTACCGGACAACTGCTGCGGCACCTCAACTCCGATTTAATGAACGCAATATTCACAAGCAATGCGTGGTGTGCAACCAGCACAAAAGCGGAAATCTCGTTCCGTATCGCGTCGAACTGATTAGCCGCATCGGGCAGGAAGCAGTAGACGAAATCGAATCAAACCATAACCGCCATCGCTGGACTGTCGAAGAGTGCAGGGCCATCAAGGCGGAGTATCAACAGAAACTTAAAAAACTGCGAAACAGCAGAAGTGAGGCTGCATGAATATCTACGAAAGAATTGATGGCAGCAAATACCGAAATATTTGGGTGGTTGGCGATCTGCACGGATGCTACACGAACCTTATGAACAAACTGGATACGATTGGATTCGACAACAAATGATGATTGATGGCTTATCAGAGCGTGGAAACGTTAATCACTGGCTGCTTAATGGCGGTGGCTGGTTCTTTAATCTCGATTACGACAAAGAAATTCTGGCTAAAGCTCTTGCCCATAAAGCAGATGAACTTCCGTTAATCATCGAACTGGTGAGCAAAGATAAAAAATATGTTATCTGCCACGCCGATTATCCCTTTGACGAATACGAGTTTGGAAAGCCAGTTGATCATCAGCAGGTAATCTGGAACCGCGAACGAATCAGCAACTCACAAGACGGGATCGTTAAAGAAATTAAAGGCGCGGACACGTTTATCTTTGGTCATACGCCAGCAGTGAAACCACTCAAATTTGCCAACCAGATGTATATCGATACTGGGGCAGTGTTCTGCGGAAATCTCACATTGATTCAGGTACAGGGAGAAGGCGCGTGGGCATAAGAGAACTAAACCTCACCAAAGAACAGCATGAGTGGCTGAATGGCTGGCTTGAACTGTGGGGCGCATGGGTTTATTCAGGTCGTCTGGAAAAGCGCATGAGCAGCGTAATAGCGAAGTTCATGGAGAGCGTAGAGCCGGGAAGAGTTATGACAAGGCCAATGTGTAATGATGATGATGGAATGTTGATTTCTCAGGTCGTCGATTCCGTCATGTACATTGACAAGAAAGCCTTTGGAATCCTCCTCAGCTACTACGCTCATGGCTCTTCCAAGCACGCCATTGCATCTTACTATCATCGCGTCGCAAGACCTCGCAAGATGTTATGCCGTGGCGGCGGGCGCATTCAAAAACCATCGCTCGCAACCTGTCGACGGGAAGTTGACGAAATCCTTAATGCCTCGTTGTTTATGATTTACCCGGTTCTGGATAGTGCGTTTAAAAATCGGAAACGTGTAGAGAAAATTAAACATGTAGCATAGAACGTGTTGACATCATTGAGCAAATGAGCAACACTATTGGCATAAGCTGCCGTTAGTGACTCTTAAGTTGCAACGGTGGCTTTTTTTATTTGGGTCAGTCGTATAAAGGTCATTACGGAAGGCTGTTAACCTTCTTATCGTGGTTCGAGTCCACGCTGTCCCGCCAAATATGCTGGTTTAGCTCCAATGGTAGAGCAGTCGCCTTGTAAGCGAATGGGTAGCGGTTCAAGTCCGTTAACCAGCACCATAACTGAGCCGTAGCCACTGGCTATCCTGAACTCATCAGTGATAGTTATGCCGCGGCCTTCTTTTTTCCCCTTCCCAATATAAGAACTACGCAATCCGTTACTTGCGGAGGCGTTGCTATGAAATCAATGGACAAAATCTCTACTGGCATTGCCTACGGAACATCCGCTGGTAGTGCGGGATACTGGTTTTTACAGTGGTTGGATCAGGTCAGTCCGTCACAGTGGGCTGCAATTGGTGTGCTGGGAAGTCTAGTTCTGGGCTTTTTGACTTATCTGACAAATCTGTACTTCAAAATCAGAGAAGACAGAAGAAAGGCTGCGAGAGGTGAATAATGCCTCCATCATTACGAAAAGCTGTTGCAGCTGCTATTGGTGGCGGGGCTATTGCTATAGCATCAGTGTTAATCACTGGTCCAGGTGGTAACGATGGTCTGGAAGGTGTCAGCTACATACCATACAAAGATATCGTTGGCGTATGGACTGTATGTCACGGACACACCGGAAAAGACATCATGCTCGGTAAAACGTATACCGAAGCAGAATGCAAAGCCCTCCTGAATAAAGACCTTGCTACTGTCGCCAGACAAATTAACCCGTACATCAAAGTCGATATACCGGAAACAACGCGTGGTGCTCTTTACTCGTTCGTTTACAACGTGGGTGCAGGCAATTTCAGAACATCGACACTTCTTCGCAAAATCAACCAGGGCGATATCAAAGGTGCATGTGATCAACTACGTCGCTGGACATATGCTGGCGGTAAGCAATGGAAAGGGCTGATGACTCGCCGTGAGATTGAGCGTGAAGTCTGTTTGTGGGGGCAGCAATGAGCAGGTTAACCGCGATTATCTCCGCTCTGGTTATCTGCATCATCGTCTGTCTGTCATGGGCTGTTAATCATTACCGTGATAACGCCATTACCTATAAAGAACAGCGCGATAAAGCCACGTACATCATCGCTGACATGCAGAAGCGTCAACGTGATGTAGCAGAACTCGACGCCAGATACA
>JAJXBQ010000271.1:0-3874 GCA_021640525.1 Segatella copri | reverse complement strand
GCCCTATACATTATATTATATATAGGAGCTGTCGATGATGTTTATTGATATTTATATCGCTTAGAACTTCAAAGAAGCTGTAAACTCTACAGTGAATGGACGAAGATAGCTACCCGTCATAATCTGATTCTTGATTCCCTTTGCCTCATCCTTGGTAATCAGCTCGGCACCTGCGATACTACCCTTGGCACCAGTCTGATTGAGGAAATTCACTACGGTGCAGCCGAGAGCCAGACGCTTGGTTGCCTGCCAGTTCAAACCTCCGAAAGTCTCCCAGTGACCATTGAAGTAATATGCCTCGTTGATGTTGGCGTAGGTCTTGCTGAAGTAACGGAAGCTGGTCCAGAGCTTGATGTCCTTGGTAATCATGTAGCTTGGATCCAACTCGATGAGAATCTGAGGAATCTCTGCTACGATATTGCCAGTGGCGTTGATTTTTCCGATTTCACCATCACTGAAGGTGACGCTGGTTTCATACTTCTTGTAAGTTGGCTTCTGATAAGTGAAGAGGAAGTGGAAATCGAATCCCTTGAATGGATGAGCCACAGCATCGGTTGTCCATCCCCACGTCTGGATATCGTAAGACATTGGAGCTGCCTTGATTTCACTGCCATGCTGCAGGTTGAGAGTTGCATTGTTGTTGGTCTTTGAGATATAAGAGAACAACGATGTCAGGCTCAACCATGAGTTGTTGTAATAGATACCTGCACGACCGAGTGGCACAGAAATCTTATCCGTATTTGGCAATGTAGCTGGGGCAAAAGCCTCAAACTTCGGATGCTGCACGATATAAGTGAAATCGCCAGTGAAGCCGAAGTTATCGGTCAACTTATAAGTTGCTGCTACTGAGAAATCGTAGTTGATCCAGTTGTAACTCAAGTCTGCCGGAGCAATCTTGGTTCCATCTGCTGCCTGAGCGCCGAGATAGTAATCGGCAAAGCGACCTACGAATTCACCATTAGCATTCTTCACTGCAGCGTTTTCACCCTTCAGCTTCTGCCACTCCAGACGGGCACCATAGTAGAGGTTCAACTTGTTGGTAACATCCCAATCGTGAGTGAAGTAGAGAGCCAGCTTGTTTTCGCTTCCCTTGTAATACTCAGAGGCGTTCTTGTTGAAATCGTAGAAGTAGCTGTCGCGCTGGTTGGCATCCCAAACACGCAGGGCATAGCTTCCATCAGCAGGAACACTCTGATCATACATGGTTGTATTTGAGCAATAATCAATATGGTAGAACCACTCATTCACGCCGAGGCGGAAGGTGGAAGTATTGAATTTCTTACTGAGTTCGGTAGTGAAGAGAGCCTCATCAATCTTACCGGCATTGAGGCAGGACATACGGGTCTGAATATACTGACCATCGTAAGCCTTGGTCTTTCCTTCGATGTCGCGATACATATATTTATATACGCCCTGATTAGCTGCGCTCTTCAAATCGATGATAGACATTGGAGTCTGGTAAACCATCGCACCACGTGAATGGTCGTACTTCAAGGTAGCCTTCCAATTCAAACCGTTATCAAAACGGTAGCTGTTCATGAGGGTTACCTCACTTGCCTTATTCAGACAAGCATCGTAGAGAGAAGTCTGCTCCACCTTGCCGGTACGCATGTTGCGGTAAGTCATCTCGTTATCGATAGGAAGATAAGAGGTGGTACCGAGCTTGAAGTCGCCATATTCCTTTACGCTTCCATCGCCTACATAGATGAATGGAGCACTCTGGGTAGCATAGTTATACACGTTGTGGCTGTTGGCATACTTATACATGGCTGTAAATTCGCCACGGTTGCCGTTGTACTTCTTGGTGAGGAGCGCCTTGTAAATCTGAGTGCGATCCTGGTAAGGTGTTGACTTGATCTTGAAGGTTCCTGGGTCAAAATCCTGATACATATTAAAGCTGTAGTACCAGTCCTTGCCCAAATCACCGTTCATATTCAGAGAGAATTCCTGCAATCCGAAGTGATTGCTCTTATAGTTCAGTGTACCGTTGAATCCCTTCTGACCCTTCTGGGTGAAAGAGTTCACGGCATAACCGATATTACCGGTAGTGATGGCAGTCTCGGCAATCTTGAGCAAACCCTGATGACTCAAACTTGCATCACCACGCCAGATAGTATTGACAGAATGAGGATTGGTAGCGTAAGTAACAGGCAAACCATTCTCCAACACGTTGACATCGGCAGAAGGCAAGCCTATCTGAATCTCACGAGGACCATTCGCACTGGCAGCATTGAGCATCACATTACGATTACCCTCTTCCTTAGCACTTGAATTATCATCCTGTGCTAAAGCTGCTGTAACATTTACCAATGAAAGTGCAAGCATCATGGCTGCGCTCTTTCCATTTAATAAGTTGTTCATACTTTAAATGTTTAATTTGTTAGCGTTAATGTTTTGATTTCTGCTGCAAAAGTACATAAAGGTCTGAACAGTGGCTTAAAAAATCATTTCATCGAATAAAAAATTCCGTTCATCGTAACATAATTACTATTACATGAACGGAATTTCATACTTTTCTGCTACTTTCTACTTCTTAACTAACTCTTTTCTTTTTCAGACAAAGGGAGTCATATAGAATGGTAGCAAAAGAGTATTGCCATCCTTCTGCAGATCCTTGCCATAAAACAGGTACTTTTGCAAGATAACTTTTGAGAACTTCTCACTAAAGGCATCAAGTGAGGCATGCGACTTGTAACCCGAAGACTTTACCTCTATCGGGCAAATCTTGGCACCACGAGATACCAAAAAGTCTATCTCATAATTGTGAGTAGCGTCCTTAGGCCAAGTGTAGTAAAAAAGTTCATTGCCGGCAGCCGTCAGCATCTGTGCCACTAAGTTTTCATATACATAACCTAAATTGGCACTCAACTTATCGCCTAGCAGTTTATCGTAAATGACATTATCTGTAAAATCCTTGTCCCAAAACGCCAGAGTAATAAAAAGCCCGGTGTCTGCACAGAAGAGTTTGAACTTATTGGTATCCCTATGAAGCGACATACCTACATTAGGCTCATTGGCATGACTGGCAAACAATACGGTCTTGCTATCCTCCATCTCTCGCAACAGTCCCTGCAACTTGTCACCCTCTACATTTCCCAAGACAGAATATGGCTTATAACGATTGCTATTTTGAGACAACTGAGCAGGAATGTTCTTAAACAACTGCTCTATTCTACGCGAAGGATCTATCTTCTGGAAATCATCGAGATACAGACGGATGATATCACGTTTCACGAGATCCACCATACTCAGATTATTCGACTTCAGATATTCGTTTACAGCTTGCGGCATCCCTCCCACAAGTGCATATAGCCGGAGTTCTCTCATTTTGTCTCTATGGGCTTGTCCGAGTGACAGGCGTTTGTCGAAGAACTGCTTTAGAAGAGGTACAGAAGCAGAATCGCCCAATGCCCATCTGAACTCTTCATAATCCATGGGATACAAGGCAATCCGTTCTTCCTCACTAGGGATGGTGATGTCTTTTGTATTCTTGGAAATACTGATAAGCGAGCCCGTCTCAATATAGTCATAACGCCCATCTGCCACCAAATACTTGATGGCTTGTCTTGCCTTAGGACAAGACTGAACTTCATCAAAGATGATGACAGAACGCCTATTGGTTAAGATGGTATTATATATGGTTTGCAACTGAAGGAAGATAAAATCAATATCCATCAAATCATCAAACAAGGAAACGACTCGTTTTGATGCCTTATTGAAGTCTATAAGGATGTATGAATCATACTCTTTTTGTGCAAACTGTTCCACCAAAGTAGATTTACCTACACGGCGTGCCCCCTCTACAAGAATAGCAGTTTTACCATTCCTTGTAGCCTTCCATTGGAGCAATCTATCATATAATTTACGTTTAAAT
>JAJXBQ010000270.1:0-3880 GCA_021640525.1 Segatella copri | reverse complement strand
GTTATATCTTCCATTATATTTTTCAGAGGATACTCTTTCAGCCCTCCAAGATTGTCTGGATTCAGAGCTGTCAATACTCCATTATTAATAATCCCTGTTGATGCTACTGCAAATCGCTCCGCTGTTCCCTTCATTTCAGAAACCAGTAGACGTAAAGCCCCTGTCATTTCGTCAGGACATCTTTCATGAGGTGTTGATATCTGTTTTTTCAGCAAAAATGAACCGTCATCAGATATCAACGCCGCTGAAATTTTCGTTCCTCCTATATCAACAGCCAGTGTTATCATTCATTTTCACCTATATAACAATCTTGCAATTATTCAGATTATTTTCATTTTTTTGTTTCTGTCATGTTCTTCGAACAGTCGCTCTGCAAGTTTTGATAATACATCCAGATTCTTTTCCTTTACCGGAGAAAAAGGACTTCTGCATACAGGAGTATTTATAATCCCCATATAGTAAAGAAGAGTTTTTATACCTGCCAGGACACCACTCTGAATAAGAGTGTCAATAACCTGGTTACAGGCTACTTGCATTTCCTTCGCCTTAATCACATCATTGTTTTTGACTGCTTCAAATATTTCAAGATAACGCCACCCCATTATATTATATGTACTACCGATTCCCCCATCTGCACCTGCAATTAACCCTGATGCAAATATTTCATCGTAACCATTATATAACACAAGCTCTGGATGATTCCTTTTGATTTGTTCCATCTGGAATAAATCACCGGATGTCTGTTTTAATGCACAAACCCTGGGTATTGTGACAAGCTCATTTATCTGATCTAAAGAAAAACGCACTCCGCTAAGAGCCGGTATATTATAAACTACCATCGGAAGTCCATCTGCAGAATCAATAATCTTCCTGTAATGGATACAATGCTCTTCAAATGAAAAAGGATAATAAAATGGAGTAACAGCAGATATAGCATGATATCCGTATTTTTTTGCAGCTTTTGCAAGTACCTCGCTTTCTGCCGTACTGATTCCGCCCACATGCGCTATAAGTGTCAGTCTTCCATCTGATTCATCGGCTACTGTTTCAAGAATTTTTTCTCGCTCTGCAACATTCTGAAGAAATGCTTCTCCAGTAGAGCCTCCAACATACAATCCCTTAATATTTTGTTCGATATTAAAACGGATCAGTTTTCGAAGACTCTCCATATCGATTTGCTGGGATTGGTCATAAGGAGTGGGTAATGCTGATATGACCCCTTTAAATTCACATTGCATTTTTAATCACCTTCACTTAACTGCATAATGGGATACCTAGTACACCATCAAGTACAAAGATTATCCAACAGAAAAGAAGCACAATGTGAAGATTATCAAAAAAAAACCATCAGAAAGCTGTCATGCCGCTCAGTTAAGGATCGGTTGATCGATCCAGTGTCCAGTTACTATTCTCTGCGTAACCCTCTGCGACTATCTTGCCCCGGAACTGATTACCCACAGCCCTGAAGAGTCCGACACTGTCACGCTACGCAAACGGCGTCTTCCTCTGGAAATGATGGCCTGGTGAATTATCAGTATGGCCCATGAGCGTAAGGAACCTTCACCAGATTGTGAACCGGCTGGACACATGCTGCCAGGTAGTCGCCCCTTTGTCGCGCCGTGATCCATGCCCAGCAGGGCCAGGAAGCGGGGCCGTACGCCACGTGTTCACGTAAACAGCGCAGCCCTGACATAACACCACGCTGTATCCGCTCTGGTGCAATATGAACCTGCTGACCATCGATGGCGTGTTCTAACTAACACAGGACACGCCAGAACACGACATAAAGCTTCACTCGCCAGATACATGGTAAGCGTAAACTGACCGCCGTATGTAGCCATTAAGCCAGTATTGGTAACGTAGGTGCCCACCTTTTCATCAACTAGTGGACACCTGTTATGGAACAGAAAATATTATCCGCAGAACCCCGCAGAACATTTTCAAATGAGTTTAAACTTCAAATGGTTAAACTGGCTTCACAACTAGGAGCCTCTGTTGCCCGTATTGCCAGGGAACACGATATCAATGATAACCTCCTGTTCAAATGGCTCAGGCTCTGGCAGAACGAAGGGCGTATATCGCGGCGTCTTCCGGTAACAACCTCTTCTGACGCTGGCGTTGAATTATTACCTGTTGAGATAACGCCTGATGAGCAGAAAGAGCCTATGGCGGCTCTTACTCCGCTTTTATCCACTCCTTCACAAAGCACAGTCAGTGCCAGTTCCTGTAAAGTTGAGTTCCGCCACGGTAACATGACGCTGGAAAATCCTTCACCAGAGCTGCTCACGGTGTTGATCCGTGAACTGACCGGGAGGGGGCGATGATCTCGCTCCCATCAGACACTCGAATCTCGCTGGTTGCCGGCGTTACTGATATGCGTAAATCCTTCAACGGTCTGGGTGAACAGGTACAACATGTGCTGGATGAGAACCCCTTCTCCGGTCACCTGTTCATCTTCCGTGGCCGACGGAGTGACATGATTAAAATCCTCTGGGCTGATGCTGATGGTCTGTGCCTGTTCACCAAACGCCTGGAGGAAGGCCTGTTTATCTGGCCTGCGGTGCGTGACGGTAAGGTATCCATTACCCGCTCGCAGCTGGCAATGCTCCTCGATAAGCTGGACTGGCGTCAGCCAAAAACATCCCGTCTTAACGCACTGACAATGTTGTAAAAATGTCATGGCCGGATTATAAAAACGGTCATGAGTCGGAAATACCTCATTCGTATCACTGAGCTGGAAAGGCTGCTCTCTGAGCAGGCTGAAGCCCTCCGTCAGAGAGATCTGCAACTGAGTCTGGTTGAAGAGACGGAGGCCTTCCTGCGCTCTGCACTGGCACGTGCCGAAGAAAAGATCGAAGAGGAGGAGCGGGAAATAGAATATCTGAGGGCCCAGATAGAAAAACTGCGCCGGATGCTGTTCGGTACCCGTTCTGAAAAACTGCAGCGTGAGGTTGAACAGGCTGAGGCCCAACTGAAACAACGCGAACAGGAAAGCGATCGTTACAGTGGGCGTGAGGATGACCCGCAGGTTCCCCGCCAGTTGCGACAGTCACGTCATCGTCGTCCGTTACCAGCACATCTTCCCCGTGAAATACACCGCCTGGAGCCTGAAGAAAGTTGTTGCCCGGAGTGTGGCAGTGAGCTGGATTATCTGGGTGAAGTCAGTGCTGAGCAGCTGGAACTGGTGAGTAGCGCCCTGAAAGTGATCCGCACTGTTCGGGTAAAAAAAGCCTGTACAAAATGTGACTGTATAGTTGAAGCGCCAGCGCCGTCCCGCCCGATAGCGCGCGGCATCGCGGGCTCCGGATTACTTGCCCGCGTGTTAACGGGAAAATACTGCGAACACCTGCCACTGTATCGTCAGAGTGAAATCTTTGCCCGACAGGGTGCCGAACTGAGCCGTGCATTAATCTCCAACTGGGTTGACGCGTGCTGCCAGTTAATGACTCCGCTAAATGATGCCCTGTACCGTTACGTGATGAACACCCGCAAGGTTCACACTGACGACACACCGGTAAAAGTGCTGACACCGGGCAGAAAAAAGGCAAAAACAGGACGCATCTGGACGTATGTCCGGGATGACCGGAATGCGGGCTCATCAGAGCCACCGGCGGTCTGGTTCGCCTACTCACCAGACAGGCAGGGAAAACATCCGGTACAACACCTTCGTCCCTTCCGGGGTATCCTGCAGGCGGATGCATTCAGCGGTTACGATCGGCTGTTCAGTGCCAAACGTGAAGGTGGTGCACAGACAGAAGTTGCGTGCTGGGTCCATGCCCGGCGAAAAATACACGATGTATGAACGACATCTCTTCTGACGACATTTTCCTGCTGAAACAGCGCCTGGCCGAACAGGAAGCGCTGATCCACGCCCTGCAGG
>JAJXBQ010000269.1:0-3897 GCA_021640525.1 Segatella copri | reverse complement strand
CCTTCCAGTCCCCTTCCAGCCCCCGTTCCCAGCGATTCCATCGCTGGTCCCCCCGGGCTTTAATCTTAAAGATAAAAAAGTAAAAAATTAAAAATATACGACTATGGAATTAGAATTAGAACCATTGAATTTTCCTAGTGATCAGGAACGCCCTTGCGTCATTGCCGGCCCTTGCTCGGCAGAGACAGAAGAGCAGGTTATGACTACCGCTAAGCAGTTGGCTGCCAAAGGTTGCCACATGTTCCGCGCAGGTGTGTGGAAGCCACGCACCAAACCGGGAGGCTTCGAGGGTAACGGCGAGAAGGCCTTGCCTTGGATGAAGCAGGTGAAGGAAGAAACAGGCATGCTGACAGCTACTGAGGTGGCTACCCCAGAGCATGTAGAGCTCGCACTGAAATATGGAATCGACATTCTGTGGGTAGGTGCACGTACATCTGCCAACCCATTCGCCATGCAGGCACTTGCCGACAGTCTTCAGGGCGTAGACGTGCCTGTGCTCGTTAAGAACCCGGTAAACCCAGACCTCGAGCTTTGGATCGGTGCCCTGCAGCGCATCAACCAGGCAGGCATCAAGAAACTCGGTGCCATCCACCGCGGATTCTCCAGCTTCGACAAGAAGATTTACCGCAACCTTCCTATGTGGCAGATTCCTATCGAGTTGCACCGCCGCATACCACAGTTGCCAATCATCTGCGACCCTAGCCACATCGGCGGCCGACGCGACCTCATCGCCCCTCTCTGCCAGCAGGCAATGGACTTAGGTTTCGACGGACTCATCGTTGAGAGCCACTGCAGCCCAGACGATGCATGGAGCGATGCCAAGCAGCAGGTTACCCCAGAGGTGCTGGATTACATCCTCAGCCTCCTCGTAGTGCGCGATGAGCATTATTCTACAGAGGGTCTGCACCAGCTGCGCGGTCAGATTGACGAGTGCGACAACCAGCTGATGGATCTCCTGGCTAAGCGTATGCGCGTTTGCCGCGAGATTGGTACCTACAAGAAGGAGCACAACATGACCATCGTTCAGACCAGCCGTTACAACGAGATTCTCGACAAGCGTGGTGCCCAGGCTGCCCTCTGCGGCATGAGCCCTGAGTTTGCCGCTCAGATTTTCGAGCACATCCATGAGGAGAGTGTCCGCCAGCAATTGGAAATTCTGAACCAGAAGTAAAGGATACTGGCGATGAGAATATTGATTATGGGAGCAGGTAAGATGGGAAGTTTCTTCATCGACCTGCTCAGTTTCGACCACGAGGTGGCGGTTTACGAGAAGGATGCCAAGCGACTGCGCTTCACCTACAACTGTTACCGCTTCACCAAGATGGAAGAGATAGAGATGTTCCGCCCCGAACTGGTTATCAATGCGGTGACGGTAAAATATACGCTGCCAGCCTTCGAAGAGGTGTTGCCACATCTCTCTCACGACTGCATCATCAGCGACATAGCTTCGGTAAAGACCGGACTGCAGGAGTTTTACGAGAAGAGCGGTTTCCGCTTCGTGAGCACGCACCCTATGTTCGGCCCGACTTTTGCCAATCTGAACCAGCTTTCAGAGGAGAATGCAGTCATCATCAAGGAGGGTGACTACATGGGCAAGATATTCTTCAAGGACCTCTACCAGAAGTTGGGGTTGAGTCTGCATGAGTATACATTTGATGAGCACGACCAGACGGTGGCTTACTCGCTGAGTATTCCTTTCGTGAGCACCTTTGCCTTTGCGGCAGTGATGAAGCACCAGGATGCTCCGGGCACCACCTTCAAGCGCCACATGCAGATAGCTAAGGGCGTGCTCAACGAAGATGATTACCTGTTGCAGGAAATCCTCTTCAACCCATACACATCGGGTCAGGTGGCACAGATCAGAGAGGAGCTTGCTGAGCTCATCGACATCATTGACCACAAGGATGCGAAGCGTATGAAACTCTTCCTCACCAAGATACGGAATCATGTGAAGGAAGATATTGAGATTAAAGAAAAATAAAAATGTTGATTTAATGGGGGAGCCCTTATTATTATGTTCCCCCTCCAGTTGTTGGTGTTTTGCATGTGAATGCAGAACATTTAAGTTGTTTAAAGGCCTTGCATGTGAATGTAGGGTCTTTTTTTATGTGTTGCCGGAAGCGGAAAAGCTTAATGACCTTAATGACCAATGACCTTAATGACCACCCCGATTAGTGATTAGTGATTAATGATTAGTGATTAGGCAGGTGTGCGTCCCCGGTAAGGCGCCAGCAGGTGGATAATAAGGAAAAAAGGGGGCAAAATGAAAATATGTAAGGAGATAGGGGCGATTTCTGAAATATTATTTGTACCTTTGCACCCACAAATCAAAGGATAGATTGTAGAATCAGTAAAAAAGATTGTAGAATCAATAAACAGATTGTAGAATCAGTAAAAAGAGAGCAGTTCTATTATGAGCGAACAGAAAGAAATGAAGAATGCTGCTGAGGCGCAGGTCCCTGAGCAGAATACAACAGAAACAGCAGCTAAGCAGAATGAGGATGCTAAGCAGGCTGATACAACAGAACAGCAGGCGGATGCTGCTGCCTTCCAGGTAGTGAACGAGGGTTTTTCTACCCGCGAGGCCATTGAGGAGGCTAAACGCTGCCTCCACTGCAAGATTCCGCAGTGCAAGAAGGGATGCCCGATTGGTAACGACATTCCAGATTTCGTACACGAACTCTCTATGGGTAACATGGGTGCAGCGATGAGCATCATCAATGCCAAGAGCAACCTGCCGGCTATCTGCGGCCGTGTATGCCCTCATGAGAAACAGTGTCAGGGCAACTGCGTACTCGGAAAGAAAGGCAAACCGGTACAGATCGGCAAACTGGAGCAGTTTATTGCCGATTTTGATACCAAGATGAACCTTTCGCGCGAGATGTTGCCACAGAAAACACGTGGCCGTGTGGCAGTCATCGGTTCGGGTCCAGCGGGCTTGACCGTAGCCGGCGATCTGGCGCGTCAGGGCTTCAACGTCACCATTTTCGAGGGCCAGGCTGAGCCGGGAGGCGTGTTGATGTACGGTATTCCTGAGTATCGCTTGCCTAAGTCGGTAGTGCGCGATGAGGTGGCTAAGATTGCTGCCCTCGGCGTGCAGTTTATCACCAATTGCATGGTGGGCGAGAACAATGTAACCATCGACAGTCTGTTCCGTGCAGGCTACGACGCCATCTTTATGGGCACAGGTACAAACGTGCCTCAGAACATGGACTCTACACCGGGTTCAAAGCTCCATGGTGTGAGCCAGAGTACATACTTTCTGCATAACGTGAATGCCTATAACGAAGGCGCTTTGACCCGCGACATGGTTCCGCTGCGCGACGGTGAGAAGGTGGGTGTCATTGGCGGCGGAAACGTGGCCATGGATGCTGCCCGTACTGCTATCCGTCTGGGTGCCGATGTAACTGTGCTGTACCGTAAAACCCAGGAAGAGATGC
This sequence comes from Segatella copri, assembly GCA_021640525.1. GTDB lineage: Bacteria > Bacteroidota > Bacteroidia > Bacteroidales > Bacteroidaceae > Prevotella > Prevotella copri_S. The sequence continues at coordinate 457 of JAJXBQ010000269.1, read as the reverse complement.
CTGCCATCCAGAGCGAATATGAAGATGCTGTGAAGGAAGGCGTGAAATTTGAGTGGAAAACTACCGTCGAGGCCTTTCTGAAGGGCAAAAACGGCCGTCTGGGAAGCTGTGTGCTGAACACTCCTGAGGGTGAAAGGGTAGAAAAATTCGACAGAATCTATCTCGCCATCGGTTCAAGACCTGCCAACCGTATCGTTTCTACCACTGCCGGAATCGAGGTGGATGAGAAGGGATATGTAAAAGTTGTTGAACGTCCGTTCGGTATGACCACCCGTCGCGGTGTGTTTGCCGGAGGTGATGTGGTACACCGTCCGCAGACTGTAGTCCTGGCAATGAAGGCTGCCAAGGAGGTGGCTCAGGGCATCGCTCAGTATGTAGATGCCATCAAGCTTCTTGAAGAGGCTAAGAGAATCGAGCAACGTGGAATAGTAGAATAATGAAATGAATTCAATAGAAT
>JAJXBQ010000268.1:0-3905 GCA_021640525.1 Segatella copri | reverse complement strand
CATCAATAATCAGTAGTTGTACAAACTTAGAACAGAACCATTTGTGCCTTCTCCTTCATAATCTCCAGAAAGCGGAAGTTGACTGCAGATATTGCAGATTTCTGCATCATCCAAATGTTCTGTTAACTCCAGATGAAATCCCCAACTGGTAGCATGCAAATCCCAGACACCATAACCGCATGCGTTGACTGCTGTAATGATGGTATCTTGAAGTTGCCATATTTCCGTGAAGTCTCTCATCCTTTCTTTACCACCCACTTAAAGTTTTCCTTTCCTGCTCCTATTTCAAAGTGAAGCTTGGCAATACCGAGGTCCATCTTGGTATATCCTACCATTGAGAAGCCTCTCTTGGCAAGAACTTTGGGTTTACAACCAGCTTTTGTACCTTCCTGGTCTTGCAGGAAGAATGAGAACTTCTGCTGATTGATGGCAGTGGGAGCAAGAAGAGCTGCTTCCACGCCCTTTCGGAACCATGAAGGAGAATTGCTGGTTGCATTGCTCACCTGTTCCATGGTCTTGATTTTGTGACTAACCCCTTGTGACTCTCCGTATCCCAAGGCAATCATGCATGTCAACTTCTCCTCTTTTTCTATCTTGTAGGCTTCATTCACCTTGCGATAGCTTAATCCTGCCCAGCAGGTGTTGAGTCCTAGGGCTTGGGCAAGCAGCACAAGCTGTTCGCCATAATAGCCAATACGCTCATCAAGATCGTCGTCTTTTTGCCCTGCCATTACGAGATAGTTCTCCACGCCATGGAATTTTCCATATGACATAATGCCGGAGAATGCCTTGGTTTCTTGGGTAACCAGTTGTATGTGTAGGCCACCCTCTTTGTTGCACTCCAAGATTTTTTCTTCAAGTGCTCTAACTACCTCAGTTGAAAGAGGTTTGTGTATGTACTTTCGTACACTATGTCTTTGTTTGATAGCTTCTTCTATAGTCATGATTTCTATAATGAATTGTGCATGCCTTCCCTATCGACGGTTGAAAAAATCATGGATATCCTTGGCATGGAGGTTAAATATGAGATTCGTCAAACCGTTCAGACGAGGAGAAGTAATTTTCAGCAAAATATCAAAGAGGTAAATATAGGCTAGAATTTTCATGTCCAAAACTCTTCTTCGCCAGTGGGTTGCATCTTGCCCCCGCACTTTGGGAAAGTATGCATATCCCACCTGTGAATCCTGTCAGAACCACATCTTAGACATAGCCTTCCTACAAGAGAATTAAAACTAGGTGCAGCATCACCAATTACTCCACCCACCACAAGAGGTACTATGTTTCTGCAGTCTGGACAAGACATGGCTTCGATATGCTGTCCCATGAAGCCACGTCCCTCATATACTTCGGTCTCGTACCCACAATCCTGGCATCTGAATATCTTCTTTTGTGACATAAATAATCTCCTTTCTTACCATTTTAACACCCAACTTGCATCGGAGTATTTTCCTATAATCTCTGCGTCCTTGATGACATGAAGCTGGTGGACATACTTGTTTCTCTTGCTGGTATCTATAGCTTTACCTTCCTTGTCATGGCTATTGAATATTTTGGCAAATACGAAATCAACTGCTCCATGCTATTTTCGATACTCTCAATAGTCGGTATATCTTTGTAGGCAAGGTCAGGAAGTTCTTTTGCATAGACGTTGCTTAACACTGACCATACATTATGCAGGTCACTGATGATAGGAGAATCCATAATGTCTTTGTTTTGCCATCCTTCGGGCTTGTCAAATCTTTGTTGGTCTTGTGCAAACAAGTTGCTGAAGTCCAATTTGAAAGCGTCACTTTTCAAATAGTCCTGTGTCTCAGCATCATTCAAGAGGAAATGCAAATCATAGAAATGACGTATCTTGGCTGTCAACTCCGACATGTAGTTGTCGGCCAAGGAACACCGAAGTAATGACACCAATTTTTCTGTCAATGTCCTACGCCTGTCGAGAACATTCACCTCGAAAGGTTGCATATCATATTCCTCTATCAAGTTCTCGTTGCCTGTCTTTTGCAAGAACTCGGTCAAGAAGCTTTGCAGTTTACATTTCTGAAAAGGATATGGATTGGCAAATGAATTGATTTCGACAAGCAACTGTCCTGCTTTGATAGCACCTACTTGTAATGTATCAATGGCTCGTGGATAAGAATAGTATGCCTTGTGATAGTGAGACCCCTTGCTCGTAAAACCAGGCATATCCATTTCCTGCAGACCTTTCGTCATGCTTTTGGCTGTTCTCTTGATCAGCATCTTCAATTGGTTGCCGCTGAGCGTCCATGCCTCAGAGATAGCAATATCTATGTCTTCTGAGAATCTACTACCGATACCATATGCTTTTGTAAGACTTGTTCCTCCTTTGAAAATGGCACGGTTATCCTTGTCGTTCGCAGCCATCAAAGACAACGATCGACAAATCCAATAGTCTTTCTCTATAAAGATACTCTTAATGCCGAGTCCTCCATCTTCTACAGGTTGCGATGCTGCTTGCAATGCATCAGAGAACAAATCCCTGTTTTCATGTAATCTCATATGATTTTCCAGTTTTTTTTGTTTGATAATACTTTGTCGGAGACTGGCAACTTGTAGCTGGTCACTCCATTCAATGTTTTACTGATGGTTTCCGTTTCAAGCCCCATGTTCTCGTAGATGGCTCCAAGCAAAGCTCTTACATAAGGTGTGTATGCCAAGGATAGTTCTGCCAATTCTTGCTTCTGTTCCATTGAAAGAGCATTGATTGCTTTGCAAATATTCGTCACACATTCATCTGGTGAAGTGGCAGGAATGTCTTTTATAAGGCGCAGAGCATCCAATATTCTAAGTAGTGGAATATTGCTTGATGTTATGGCGTTCTCTTGTAACAAGAAAGATATTTTCACGCCATTCCTTGTGATAGGTCTCCGATATTTATTTGTGCCGACAAGGATGGATGAGCTTATCTGTGTAGTCAACCCCAGGGATGCAAATGCGGCAGTTCCGGTAATGTATCCTACAATCTTGCCATTTTGCTCCAGAAAGTCTTTTACAAGTTCAGAATCTGCAGGTTTCAGATTTCCAAAAATGGTCTTCTTCGGAATATAGTATTTTCCCTTTGCTATCTTTTGCAGTTCGCCTTGGTGCACAAGACGGTTGAGAGCTTTGGCAAGTGCCGGCTGATACCGCATCTCCACCCCAAAATCTCTTGTTGTCAATACGACCCCTGCAGGGGTCGATGACAATTTTTCCTTTATCAGTCTTGCTATAACCATGTTTATCTCCTATTTTCGAGTGCAAAGTTAATAAAAGTCTTGTTTTTTACGCAATAAACTTGACTTTTATATATTTCTTTAACTATTTTCATGCTATAATCCATTCCATATCCTTTCATCCTCCCTTGTTTTTCCATAGCAAATTTAGCCCACATTGCAGCAGCCTTTGGTGAAAAACTTAAAGATTCCTAACGAAATCCTAGATTTTGGCAGTTTTTTTCATAGCACAACTCCCCTACCAGCTCCGCTTTGCCGAGCCAGTTAAAATCAGCGAAAACAAACAGTCGTTCCATTCCTATTCCTTTTTAGTTGCTCGTTGACGATTCTTCAGTCCCATATCCTGCAATGCCCTTCCGAGTTTGGCATCCTTTGCCAGGAGCAAGATGTCATCATCCAGCTGAAGAGCATAGAGTACACGCAGGTAAATTCCGATGGAAACCGTTGGTAATCCCTTTTCTACCTTGCAAAGTGTAACTTCCGAGCATGTTGCCCTTTCTGCAACTTGTGCCATGCTCAGGTTGCGCCGTAATCTGGCAAGCTTAATCTGCTCACCCACGATTTCCATCTTTTGAATCAACTTCCTTGGAAGTTTGTTTGCCATTGTATTCTTTGTCATAGCTTTAATCTTAATTATGATATGCAAAAATACATAATTTACTTTATTAT
>JAJXBQ010000267.1:0-3910 GCA_021640525.1 Segatella copri | reverse complement strand
ATATTTCTTCTGTTATTAATTCATTTATTTGAATGCTTTTTAGCATTTTTGGTGCAAATATACGAAATTTGTGGTAAATTTCCTACAAAAACAAGAGAAATTTGTGGTATTTTTACCGCAAATTTCTCTATTTGGCTTGGCTTGACATATACAAAGGCTTATAACAACTCTCCTGCTACCCTAATTATAATAACTTTCTTGCAGTCCAGGTACATCAGCAAAAAGCTATTCGTCTTCCGTGATGATGTCTAAATCTTTGGCTAATTTCTTCAGTCTGTCTCTTATCCTCTTCGACAAGGTTGGTGGCTCTTGCTGGACGATAGGCTTTTGGGGCTCTTCTTCTATGACTGGAGGTTCTTCTGGCGGAGCTTCGGGGGTGAGTGGGGCTGGCTCCTCATCAGGGATGTCTGCAGATTCTGTGTTTGATGGCTCTGCTGGAATATCCTCTTTTGGGGATTCTTCTTTTCCATGTGATTGGAAATTGTCACGTATCGGATGATAAAGCTTATCGATAATTCTCTGGTAATCATCTTCATCCTTGGTGGTTGTGATAGGATTGTCCTGAATTTCATCTGCCAGTTCGTTATTGAGACCTGTTGCCAGAATGGTGACTTTGGCATCCTCATCCAGACTGTCATCATCTGAAAGACCCCAGATAACCTTGATGTCTGGATTCAATTCATCGAAGAAGGCATCAATCTCTCGCATTTCCCTAACGAAGATAGGGTGCTTGCTGGAGGTATAGATGTTGAAGAGGATGCGCTGGGCATTGCTGATGTCGCTGCCGTAGAGCAATGGGGAATCCAGGGCGTTGAGGATGGCATTCTGAACTCTGCCTTCTCCGCTCGCCCTGCCCATCGCCATGATGGCACCGCCGCCGCTCTTGATGGTGGTCTCGATGTCACGGAAGTCGAGATTGATGGTTCCTTCTACGGTAATCAGTTCCGAGATGCTCTTGGTGGCATCGCTCAGCACCTTGTCTGCCAGTTTAAAGGCATCCTTTACGGTAATTTCAGAATCGGCATATACATCGCAAAGCCGCTCGTTGTTGACAATGAGCAGGGCATCTACGTTCTTGCGCATCTCTTCTACACCCTGCAGGGCCTTCACGATTTTCTTTCGCTTTTCAAAATAAAATGGGATGGTGATGATGCCCACTGTCAGGATGCCCATGCTTTTGGCGATGCCGGCGATGACAGGGGCTGCTCCTGTGCCGGTACCGCCACCCATGCCGGCTGTAACGAATGCCATCTTGGTTCCGTCATCCAGCAGCCGCTTGATGTCTTCCTGGGTGTTCTGCGCTTCGCTTCTTCCAACTTCAGGGTTAGCGCCTGCTCCCAAACCGCTCTTTCCGAGCATGATTTTTACAGGCACAGGTGATTTGGATAGCGACTGGCTATCCGTATTGCAAACGGCAAAGCTCACATTTACAATACCTTCTGAGTACATGTTCTTAACGGCATTACATCCGCCACCACCCACACCTATCACCTTGATGATATTCTTGGTGGTGTCTTCAGTCTGTCCGAAATCTATCGGGGTCCATTCTTCTGTCATCTTATCTATATTTCTATTTTGGGCACAAAGATAATAAAAAAGGAGTAATTATACAATAATAAAAGAAACGCAAGGCTTGCGAAAGAAGATTTTTTGATGAAGAGAAACGTTTTTTCCTATTCTTTTTGTATTTTTGCATCCGGTATGCAGACAGAACAGGAAAATAGGAGTGTCGAGGAGAAAGCTGCTTTGATAAAAACGCTTTCCTCCCAACTTTTGGCAGAAGGAAGAACTGACCTTTTGCTGAAAGCTATCGGTGTGCCCGTATTGGAACAGCTTCGTATTGAGGCAGCAAGAGCTACTCTCAGCCCATTGGTCATTACTGAGGATTATCGCTTCCTGTTGCCTGAGTTTGGTAATAAAGAGGTACAGCTCAGTCCTATCCACAAGGCGCTCTATCTGCTCTTCCTGAACCATCCGGAAGGTATTGAATTCAAGAATCTGGTAGATTATCGGGAAGAACTTCTTCAACTTTATCAAAAGATAGGGAATAGAATAGATATGGATAAGATTACCGAGACCGTGAACCGTCTGGTGAATCCGCTTGATAATGCGATAAACGAGAAGTGTTCTCGTATCAAGGCAGCCTTTTCTGATTTGATGGATGAGTATCAGGCTGACTATTATATCATCAACAGTCATGTGAAGCGGCATCAGGGAAGTTCGATGAAATTGTGGTTTGAGAGGTTGAAAATCATCAACCTCCCAAGAGAATTGGTTGTTTATCAATGTTCTTGATGTTTGCTCTCACCTTATTTGAAGCCTATCGCTGCAAAATCTTTCATCGAATCATATCTTTTTAAATATTGTGCCTTATATATTAATGGTGTTACTGAGGAAATATAGGTTATCCTATTTCTCCCATCAGCCATCTTAGGGCATTGATTCTCTTGATACCGTTGTAATCGGCAGTAGGATCTTCATCAAGTGTAAGGATATACTTAGGATATTGGTCATTGATTTGCTGAAGAGATGCCAATTCACGTTTTAAGGTAGCCTCATCTCTAACGGTGGCTGCTACCTGGTAATACGTGATATCGTTTTCATCAATTGCTACAAAATCTACTTCCAGATTATCCATCTTTCCGATATAGACTTTCTGCTGGCGATGGAGTAGTTCCAGATAAACGATGTTCTCCAGGATGCGGCCGGCATCGAATGAGCGGGAACCTAGGAGCATTCTTCTCAAACCGATATCTACTAGATAATATTTACCCAATGTCTTGAGCAGTTGCTTACCCTTGATGTTGTATCTTTTGGTTTCATATACGAAGAAGGTTTCGCAGAGTGCTGTCAGATATCGTTCCACGGTTTTCTGGTCTATTTTTCTTCCATCGGCAGTCATGATATCAGCTATGCGCTTGGTGGATAGAATGTTGCCGATATTGTCTGCTGTGAAACGGATAACGCTTTCCAGCATCATGACATCGGGTAATTTCTTCCTGCTCATGATGTCCTTTACTACAATGGTGTTATATACACCATTCAGGTAGTCGCTGATTTCAGCGGGACTATCCAGTTCAAGGGTATATGGAAAACTGCTCCTTGTGATGTAGTCTGTATAGGCTTTGGGAAGATTGTCGGTTCCGCCGATGCCTTCTACATACTCTCTGAATGAAAGGGGAAGCATGGCGATTTCCACATATCTTCCGGAGAGTAATGTGGCGATTTCGCTTGACAGCATATAGGCATTCGAGCCCGTAATATAGAGATCTACTGTTGGCTTCAGGTTGAGGCTGTTGATGATGTCTGGGAAATCTTCCACATGTTGTATCTCATCAAAGAAGATATAAGTCATCTTGTCTTGATGAACCAATGGCTTGATATAAGCATATAAGTTATGTGGATTGCGAAGCTCATAGAAGTCGTAATCCTCGAAATTGAGATAGATGATTTGGTCGTCATGAACACCTTGCTTCTTAAGCCAGTCACGATAAATCTCCATAATGGTGGATTTCCCGCAACGGCGAATGCCGGTTATCACTTTGATAAGAGACTTGTCTTTGAAAGCAATCAGCTTATTGAGATATTCCGTTCTTTCTATTCGTTTCATATCATTTCATTGTTCTTTGATTATATATTTGCTGCGAAGATACTATTTTTTTAGGATAAATCATCCTAAAAGTATAATATTTAAGAAAGTTTTAGGATAAATCATCCTAAAACTTCCGAAATTTGAAAAGTTTTAGGATAAACCATCCTAAAACTTTTCTCCTATCCCCATATTTAGGTATTTCTGCGAAACCATCATTTTTAGGTATTGCAGATGATGGAAAAAGGATGTATCTTTGCACCCGAAAAGTGTGTCCTGAGACAGAATGAAGTCAGATATTGGCTATATTGACGGATTTCA
>JAJXBQ010000032.1:0-19342 GCA_021640525.1 Segatella copri | reverse complement strand
ATTATATAGAGATTCTATACATTATTATATATAAGTGGAAGATTAATCCATCTTCCACTTCTTAAACCAATCCTCGTTGAATGTGAATCCGATATTAATACGGAAAGAATTTTCCTTAATCAGATCCTTAGCCGAACTCTTCACCCACTGACCGCTGATATTCAGCATAGAGCGGTTGTTGTAAGAGTTCATGATAGGAATACCGAAACCGGCACTTACAGAGATTTCCTTCGGACCATCAACACCATTCATCTTATAATAAGGTGTGGCGTAGCTGGCACCTACACGATACTGAACACGCTTGAAGAAAGCACGGCTGCGCTCTCCATAGCAATACTGGGCACCGAGATTGAACTTGCTTCTATCCTTGTAGATACCATTTTTCAAGGCGTAGTTGGTTCCATCGAAACTAGGATACCCCAAGCTACCCCACTTCTGCAGACTGTAATCAAAGCCAACCTTCCACTGGTTGTTATGATTCCACATCACACCCGCACCAATCATAGTAGGCAACTCGTAAGCCTTGCCGATAGAGTAAGCGGTGGTATCGGTAACACCGTTCTGGGTATCATTAGAAATGATTTTCATATCAGCAGAAGCCCCCAGACCATGTCCTGGTGAGAAGGTGACACCTACAGTAGCCCAATCTTTCTTTGAGAACTGATGGGTATACTGTACACCGAAATCAACCTTATAGCTGTTCACCTGCATAGAATAGTAACGGGTGAGGGTCTTGTAATAAGAATTGCTGTAGCTGTTTGATACACTTCTGTCTATACTACCCCAGAGATATGAGAAGTTGGCACCTACGGCCAAGCCCTTGACCGGTTCCCAACCCGCACCGATGTATGCCTGATGCAAACCACCATCGCCGGAATAGGTATTAGTATAGTAAGCTTCCTTGTCAGCATTCACCCATTCTGATGCAGAATAATTATAGCCAACATTGGTAAAAGGAATGATACCGAAGCTCATACCTACATGTGGCAGCAAGCGGAAGCCTGCAACAACATACTCAAAATTTGAGTTGTTGGCATTCTTCTTCACACCATTCTCTTCAAAATTTGTCACCTGACCAGAGATACCGGCATCAAGGATGAAAGTCATCGAATCAATCGAAGCATAAGATGCAGGGTTGAGATAGTTTACCTGATTATGCTCATGAAAGCCAAGACCGACTCCATTCATACCGCGATTAAAACCAGAAGTCTGGTCCGACAAGATGCCAAGACCATACTGGCTGTATGGCGAATTAGTACCACTTTGGGCATTAACCATAAGGGCTGAACCCAACAATAGGGTTGCTAAAAAAAGCTTTCTCATTCTTTAATAATCATTCAAAATTATATTCAGAGTGCAAAAGTATTAAAAAAAATCTAGAAAAAAGAAGGATAATTGAAAATAATAAGGTATTTTTGCATCGTGAAACGTTTTAAGCATATTTTTAGTGCCATTTTAGCAGTAATTTTAATCAATTTAACTACTGAAGTGGCTGCACAGGATTTTTCAAGAGACAAGGACTCTGATATTTCTGTGCAGAACAGTCGTGTCAATGAAGAAGCTACTGCGTGGCTCGATTCTGTTGACATTTCTCTCCTGACTTGCGGACCAGGTCAGGAGGTGTGGTCGTATTATGGACATACCGCTCTACGCATCCAGAACAAAGCTATGGGAACGGATGTTGCCGTCAACTGGGGTATGTTCAGTTTTAACCAAAGTTGCTTCGTACTCCGTTTTGTTTTCGGACTCACCGATTACCAGATTGGCATCTACCCTATGAGCGACTTCATTGCCGAATATGCACGTGAAGGCAGATGGGTAAGACAGCAGCGTCTCCGCCTCTCCCGTACAGAGAAACTGGGAATTCTGAGAAGCATCGACAAGAATGCACAGCCAGAGAACCGCGTATACCGCTACAATTTCTTCTATGACAACTGTACGACCCGCGCACGCGAGATGATTCTCTCCAACATTGGGAACCAGAGTACCAACTTTAAAGATATCCCTACCACTTCTACCTACAGGGAAGAGATTCACAAACTCAACGGACAGCACCGCTGGGCAAGATTCGGCAATGACCTTCTTTTGGGTTGTCAGGCAGACCGCCCTATCACACAAAGAGAATGGGAATTCTTGCCAGACAATCTGAGCAAAGACTTCGCCACAGAAGGAAGAACCGACTTTATTGATGCATCTCAGATTGCAGACGGCAAAACCAATGCAACAAGTGCCAGCGGCTATATCACTCTGGTAGATGAAACATCCGATATCATCCCAGCCCAGGCACAAATAACAGACGATGCTCCTGTTACACCACAAATGATAGCCATAGTTCTGGCAATCATCATCATAGGAACAACGGTAAGAGAATGTGTAAAAAAGAAAAACTACTGGTGGTTTGATGCCATTCTGCTTGTCCTGACAGGATTACCGGGACTGATTCTCTTTACCATGATCTTCTCGCAGCATCCTACTGTACAGATAAATTTCCAGATTCTGATACTGAATCCGCTCAACCTCATCTTTGCCTGGAAGACTGTCAAGAGGATGAAAGCAGGTCGTCAGTATTGGTATTTCGAACTCCTGGGATGGCTTCTGCTCATTGCCCTGTTCATGCAGATATGGCAGAACTATGCTGAGGGTATGAGTATTTTGGCACTTTCTTTGCTAGCGAGATACTGCGTCAAGTCGACCATGATGGATTTAAGTCCAAACAATTACGGTCTACAGAAGCATATCGTAAAGAAATTCAGAAAGAATAAATAGACATTAAAATATACGTAAGGAAACGATTGGCACAACATCGTTTCCGAACAGAAGAAGATAAACAACAATGATGGTAAACAGATATATCACAGCCCTTTTGGTTGTCCTGGCGGCAACCGGCATGGAGGCGCAGACTTATCAGCAGGCGCTGAAGTTTGCGCTTACGGATATATCCTACGATGAATTCATCCAGCAACCGGAGGCGAAGGCATTGGAGGAGGACATTCTCTGCGTGCTCAAAGCCATTAAAGCGGCATCAGAAGATGAGAGCATCGCAACACATCATCCTATCCTGTCGGCAACACTTGCCGCCAATTCTTCTGACATTCTGACAGACATTCATTCACATATTTATTATGATTCCCCTACGGAGCATAGATACAAAATTCCGTATGGGAGTATTGTTATTCGAGGTCCAAACTGCTGATTTTATGCTTTCTGTAAGCAAAACTCAGAAGATTTGCCATAAAAACAGGTAATAATTGGCAATTCCTTGCAGATTTACAGATATTTTTAGTAAATTTGCAAGCTAGTAATAAACAACAGGAGATTTTACTCCCAAACATCATCGAATAATAATAAAAAATAAATATACAATGAACTTTAACAAAATTCTCCAGTCATTGTTTGGCAACAAGTCAACTCGCGATATGAAGTTGATCCAGCCAATCGTAGAAAAGATCAAGGCAGAGTATCCTAAGATGCAGGCCTTAAGCAATGACGAACTTCGTGCAAAAACAAAAGAACTTCAGAAGTACGTACAGGAGTACGCCAAGGAAGAGAAGGCTAAGATTGCTGAACTCAAGGCTAAAATTGAAGACACTCCTATCGATGAGCGTGAAGGTATCTTCAACCAGATCGACAAGTTAGAGCAGGAAGCACTCGACAAGTATGAGGAAGCCCTCAACGAGGTTTTGCCTCAGGTTTTCGCTATCGTTAAGGATACTGCTCGCCGTTTCGCTGAGAACGAGGAAACAATAGTTACTGCTACCGACTTCGACCGAGAGTTGGCTTCTAATCCAGCTAACGACTTCGTTACCATCGATGGCGACAAGGCTATCTATCACAACCACTGGACAGCCGGCGGTAATGATATGAAGTGGGAAATGATTCACTACGATGTACAGCTCTTCGGTGGTGTTGTTCTCCATCAGGGTAAGATTGCCGAGATGGCTACCGGTGAGGGTAAGACCCTTGTAGGTACAACACCTATCTTCCTGAATGCCTTGACTGGCAATGGTGTTCACGTCGTTACCGTGAACGACTATTTGGCTAAGCGTGACTCTGAGTGGATGGGACCTCTCTATATGTTCCACGGTCTCTCTGTAGATTGTATCGACAAGCACCGTCCTAATTCCGACGAGCGTCGCAAGGCATACCTGGCAGATATCACCTTCGGTACCAACAACGAGTTCGGTTTCGATTATCTTCGTGATAACATGGCTACCAACCCAGCCGATCTGGTACAGCGCCAGCACAACTACGCCATCGTCGATGAGGTCGACTCAGTGTTGATTGATGATGCCCGTACCCCATTGATCATCTCTGGTCCTATTCCAAAGGGCGACGACCAGATGTTTGAGCAGTATCAGCCATTGGTTGAGAAACTTTATGAGGTACAGCGCAAGCAGGCTACAGAATTGCTCGCCGAGGCTAAGCAGAAGATTAACGAAGGTACAAAAGCTAAGAATCAGGAACTCCTTGATGAAGGCTTCCTCGCACTCTTCCGTTCTTACAAGGCATTGCCTAAGAACAAGCCATTGATCAAGTATCTTTCTGAGGAAGGTATCAAGGCTGGTCTGCTGAAGACCGAGGAGTACTACATGGCAAACAACAACCGTGAGATGCCTAAGGCTACAGAGCCATTGTACTTCGTAGTAGACGAGAAAATGAATTCTGCCGACCTTACCGATAAGGGAACCGACTGGTTGGCTAAGCAGGTAAACGACAAGGAACTCTTCGTATTGCCTGATATCACAACAGAAATGAGTGAACTCGAGGCACGCACAGACCTTACCGACCAGGAGCGTCTTGACAAGAAAGACGAAATGCTGGCTCACTATGGTGTACAGAGCGAACGTGTTCACACCTTGCAGCAGCTCCTGAAGGGTTACACTATGTTCAATAAGGACGACGAATATGTTGTCATGGACGGACAGGTGAAGATTGTGGATGAGCAGACAGGACGTATCATGGAAGGCCGTCGCTGGAGCGATGGTTTGCACCAGGCTATTGAAGCTAAGGAGCACGTAAAGGTAGAGGCTGCTACACAGACCTTTGCTACCATCACACTTCAGAACTACTTCCGTATGTACCACAAACTCGCAGGTATGACCGGTACAGCAAGTACAGAGTCAGGTGAGTTCTGGGATATCTACAAACTCGATGTTGTTGAGATTCCAACCAACCGCCCTATCCAGCGTAAGGACTTGGATGACCGTGTATACAAGACTGCCCGCGAGAAATATCGTGCAGTTATCGACGAAATCGAGGAAACACGTAATGCTGGCCGCCCAGTCTTGGTAGGTACAACATCTGTTGAGATTTCTGAGTTGTTGAGCAAGATGTTGAAGATGCGCAACATTCCTCATAATGTATTGAACGCTAAGCTGCACCAGCAGGAGGCTCAGATTGTAGCCGAGGCAGGTCGCTCAGTAAACGGTAAGGGTGCCGTAACCATCGCTACCAACATGGCAGGTCGTGGTACCGATATCAAACTGACTCCAGAGGTTAAGGCTGCAGGTGGTCTTGCCATCATCGGTACAGAACGTCATGAGAGCCGCCGTGTAGACCGTCAGCTCCGTGGTCGTGCTGGTCGTCAGGGTGACCCAGGTTCTTCTGTATTCTATGTATCATTGGAGGATAAGCTGATGCGTCTGTTCGCTTCAGAGCGTATCGCCAAGGTAATGGACCGTCTCGGTTTTGAGGATGGCGAGCGTATCGAGAGCCCAATGATCAGCAAGAGTATCGAGCGTGCTCAGCGCAAGGTTGAGGAAAACAATTTCGGTATCCGTAAACACCTCTTGGAGTATGATGACGTGATGAACCGTCAGCGTACCGTTATCTACGAGAAGCGTCGCCACGCCCTCATGGGTGAGCGTATCGGTATGGATATTGCCAACATCATCTGGGACCGCGTATTGAACATCGTTAACAACAACGACTTCTTCGGTGCCAAGGAAGAGTTCCTGAAAGTTCTTGCTATGGAGATTCCATTCAACGAGGATGAGTATGAGAACGGCAGACGTGAGGATTTGGCAGAGCGTGCTTTCCAGGAGGCTATGGCTACATTCAAGCGTAAGACAGACCGCATCCAGGCTACAGCTATGCCTATCATCAAGCAGGTATACGAAAACCAGGGTGCTATATACGAGCGCATCATGGTGCCTATCACAGACGGCAAGCGCATGTACAATATTCCTTGCAACCTCAAGGAGGCATACGAGAGCGAGGCTAAGAACGTAGTGAAGGAGTTTGAGAAGAGCGTTGTTCTCCAGATTATCGATGACGACTGGAAGGAGAACCTCCGCAAGCTCGACGAACTGAAGCACTCTGTACAGAATGCAAGCTACGAGCAGAAGGATCCTCTCCTCATCTTTAAGTTGGAGAGTGCCAAGGTTTGGGATGCCATGATCAATGACATGTACGACCGTATTGCAAGTATCCTGATGCGTGGTCAGATTCCAGTAATGGAGCAAGAGCAGCCAGTTCAGGAGGCAGCTCCTGAGCAGCACACTCAGCAGAACTATGTAGAGAGCAAGGTAGATTTGGATGCAGAGCGTGAGGCACAGGAGGCAGCTGCTAACCAGGATACCCGAGAGGGCGCACAGGTAAACCGCACTCCTTACCGTGCAGAGCACATGCCACGTCCTAACGACCCATGTCCATGCGGAAGTGGCAAGAAGTTTAAGAACTGCCACGGCAGAAACCTGTAATCACAGAAAATGATGATGCTCTTATATATATAATAAGGTATAAGAACATTCATCATCAGAAATAATGATAAGAATACCTAGATTTGATGATACTCTCATCATTTCTAGGTATTTTTGTTTTAAAACTACATTATTGCTACCAAGTTGCAAAAAATTATTAGTATTTTTGCAGTCGAAAAGAAAAAAGAGCTGACCATGAGGTCATGCCCCGAAGAAAAGAACAAGATTAAAACAAGGAAAGATATATGAAATTATCAGAACTTAAAACAGGTGAAAGCGCCGTTATCGTCAAGGTATCAGGACACGGTGGCTTCAGAAAGAGAGTCATCGAGATGGGATTCATCAAGGGCAAGAAGGTAGATGTACTCCTTAACGCCCCACTCCAGGACCCAGTGAAATACAAGATTATGGGTTACGAGGTGTCACTCCGCCACAGCGAAGCAGACCATATCGAGGTGGTTTCCATTGATGAAGCCAAGAACGATGCAAAGCTCAGCAAGGCGGAAGAAGAAGACCGCCAGCAGGTAATTGACTCAAAAGTAGTAGATTCCAACGATAGCGACGAGCAGGCGCTCGGCGACAAGATGCTCGTGGCTGAAAGAAAAGACAATGCCAGCAACGAAGCCCTGGCTGAACAGGAAGCAGAAAGACTCCACCGCGTCATCAACGTGGCACTGGTGGGAAATCCAAACTGCGGTAAGACTTCCCTCTTCAACTTTGCTTCGGGTGCTCACGAACGCGTAGGCAACTATAGCGGTGTAACCGTGGATGCGAAAGTAGGTGAAGCCGATTTCAACGGCTACCACTTCAATCTGGTAGATTTGCCGGGTACCTATTCCCTCTCGGCTTATTCGCCAGAAGAACTCTATGTGCGCAAGCAGCTCATCGAGCATACGCCGGATATCGTCATCAACGTCATCGACACCAGCAACCTGGAGCGCAATCTCTATCTCACCACACAATTGATAGATATGCACATCCGCATGGTCTGCGCCCTCAATATGTTTGATGAAACCGAGAAGCGTGGCGATAACATCGACTACGACAAACTGGGCGAACTCTTCGGTATCTCGATGATTCCTACCGTCTTCACCAATGGCCGAGGCGTAGATAAGCTCTTCGAGACCATCATCGAACTCTACGAAGGCAAGGAAGATTCCAGCGCTCACTATCGCCATATCCACATCAACCACGGACATGAGATAGAACATGGTATCGAGCATATCCAGAAATATCTGAAGGCAGATGATTCCATCCGCCAGCGCTACTCTACCCGATACCTCTCTATCAAGTTGTTGGAGAATGATAAGCACGCTGAGGAATACGTAAGTCATCTGAAATCGGCCAAGGAAATTTTCGCAGCCCGTGACGAGGCAGCCAAGCGTGTGAAGGAAGAGACCCAGGAGGATAGCGAAACCGCCATCATGGATGCCAAATACGGTTTTATCCATGGCGCATTGCAGGAAGCAGGCTATGAACCGGGCAAGGCGAAGGATACCTATCAGGTAACCCACCTCATCGACAGAATCCTGACCAATAAATATGTAGGCTTCCCTATCTTCATCCTGCTGCTGTTCATCATGTTCTCAGCCACCTTCGTACTGGGCGAGATTCCTAAGGGATGGATTGAGGACGGCGTGGCATGGCTGGGCGAATTCATCAGTACCACGATGCCGGACGGACCGGTGAAGGACATGCTGGTAGATGGTGTGATTGGTGGTGTAGGTGCGGTCATCGTGTTCCTGCCACAGATTCTGATTCTGTATTTCTTCATCTCTTATATGGAGGATTCGGGATATATGGCTCGTGCTGCCTTCATCATGGATAAGCTGATGCACAAGATGGGGCTGCATGGCAAATCATTCATTCCGCTGATTATGGGATTCGGATGTAACGTACCTGCCGTGATGGCAACAAGAACCATCGAGAGTCACCGTTCCCGTCTGATAACGATGCTGATTTTGCCATTGATGAGTTGTTCAGCTCGTCTGCCAATCTACATCATGGTTATCGGAACATTCTTTGCCATCCAATACCGTTCGCTCATCATGGTATCGCTCTATCTCATCGGCATCTTCCTAGCCGTGATATTGAGCCGCATCTTTGCCAGTTTCGTGGTGAAGGGCGAAGATACCCCATTCGTAATGGAGTTGCCTCCTTACCGCTTCCCTACCTGGAAGGCGATAGGCCGCCATACCTGGGAAAAGGGTAAGCAGTACTTGAAGAAGATGGGTGGTATCATCCTTGTGGCAAGTATCATCGTATGGGCTTTGGGTTACTTTCCTCATAATGAAGAACTTGATACCCAGGCACAGCAGGAGCAGAGCTATATCGGCAGAATCGGTAAGACCATCGAGCCTATCTTCACCCCACAGGGTTTCGACTGGAAACTGGATGTGGGTCTGGTATCCGGTGTGGGTGCCAAGGAGATTGTAGCCTCAACAATGGGCGTGCTCTACAGCAACAACGACAGTTTCTCTGATGATCAGGATTACAACGATGAAGACGGAAAATACGAAGTCTTGAAGAAGCAGATGACTTCCGACCTGAAGAAGACCTACGGTTACAGCGATGCCGAGGCAGCAGCGAAGGCTACGCTCACCGCCTACTGTTTCCTCCTCTTTGTATTGCTCTACTTCCCTTGCATCGCCACGATAGCAGCCATCAAGGGCGAGACGGGCAGTTGGAAATGGGCAGGCTTCGCCGCCGGATACACCACGCTCCTAGCATGGGTAGTATCAGCCCTGGTCTTCCAGATAGGATGTTTGTTTATCTAATCAAGGTGTCAGCTTTAAGAAAACAAACAAAGAGAGCGCACAACACCTGAACGACAGCCGCACAACAGCTGAGCGACGCTTGCACAACACCTGTTGTGCAAGCGCACATCAGCTGTTGTGCGGCTTACTATATAATATATCCAGAAGACTTATTCTATATATCTGAAAGACTTCAAGTAACTGTTTGGAAGATTTTAGTCATATACTAGAACGTTATCAGTCATATACCTGAACGACATCAATCATATCATTAGAAGACATCAACCGTTTCCTTATTCAGGATAATCTCTTTCCTACCTTTGCGGCAACAAACGCTATCATCAGACCCAGGCAGGCGGCAATGCTGATGGCAATGCGGAGACCGGTAGCCTCAGCAAGCCATCCGATAACCGGAGGTCCTACCAGGAAACCGAAGAAACTGATGCTCGAAACGATGGTAATGGCGATGCTCGCCTTGATGGTTCCCAATTTTCCGGCGATACTGTAACAGATAGGAACCGACGAAGAGATGCCGAAACCTACCAGCAGGAAACCCAAGGTGGCAGGAATGAGATAAGGCAAGGCAGCAGCCAGCCATGAATCTACCCAACGTCATCGCTCCCATACCAGCCACATAGCCCGCACGGATAAAAGCCTCATCGGGTTTTACTACTGATGAAAAATATACGCTACTCCAATCGTAAACGGTACCTTCACAGAACATGCCTGCAAATCCCATCAGTCCCAAAAGGAACAGAATCGGGTCGATGGTCTTGAAAGAGAACTTCGGAACATCCTCCTCTTCTGCTTTCGCCATGGCATCATTAATCAGAAAGCGGAAACCGACAGCAACGATGAGAATACTCAGAGCCAGGATAGTTCCAAAGTGGACATCTATCGGGAGCAAAGTGTTGGCAAAGATGGCACCGATGATACCACCGGAGAATCCACCCAGACTCCACAGACCATGAAACGACGACATGATGTTGCGCCCATACATCTTCTCTACCAGACATGCCTGCGTATTGGTGGCAATGTTCATCAGATTCGCCATCATTCCGAAAGCAATAAGACTCAAAATCAGATGAAAAACCGTAGTACTGCTACCGATGCAGAAAAGAACCAGAACATAGAGCAACTCAGAGAGAACCAGCATCTTCTTGCTGCCAAATCTACTCACAAGGATACCAGAGAAAGCCATCATCAGAAGTTGGCCGATAGGAATGGCGAAAAGCACCGTTCCCAACTGGCCGTTGCTCAGATGCAACATCTGTTTTACATCCGGAATACGGCTTGCCCAACTGGCAAACACTACTCCCGGAACAAAATAATAAGCCGCAACCGCCACTCGCTTGCGCGCCAAATCACTTAAATTACTCAAATTACTCAAACTGACTGTCATCCTTAATATACCTGTTTTATATATTCATTTCTATTTGCGGCTGCAAAATTACAAAAAAAAAAGCAGAAATAGACCGACATTTGAACAAAAAATATTGCGCCGTTTGAGATTTTTGACGTACCTTTGCGCTCAGAATTAAGAATAAAAACAAACGAATTATGAAGAAACAAACAATCATGACGCTGGCACTCGCCCTCACTCTGGCGATGCCAACCCTACCCGCCTTCGCCCAGAAGGCGATGAGCAAGAAGGAAATTGCCGAAAAGGAAAAGGCTTTCAAGAACCTCCAGCACCCTTGGAAGGGAAAGAAGGTGGCTTACTTCGGCGACTCCATCACCGACCCTAACATCAAGGCATCGAAAGTGAAATACTGGGGATTCCTGCAGGAATGGCTCGGCATCACCCCTTACGTTTACGGCGTGAGCGGCAGACAATGGAACGATATTCCCCGTCAGGCAGACCAGCTCCAGAAGGAGCATGGTGATGATTTCGATGCCATCCTCATCTTCATGGGTACCAACGATTACAACAACGGTGTGCCTGTAGGCGAATGGTATACGGAGACTTTCGACAGTGTGAGAGTGGCCCGTCACAAGCCAAGCGAAATGGTACAGCGCCGCCACCGCCACTTCTGCATGGACAAGAACACCTTGAAAGGCCGCATCAACATCGCCATGTCGAAGTTGAAGCAAATGTATCCTACCAAACAAATCGTGGTGATGACACCTGTGCACCGTGCCCTCTTCGCCAGTGGTGACAAGAACATCCAGCCCGATGAGATGTACGAGAACGTTCGTGGCATCTTCTTCGATGAATACGTAAAGGCAATCAAGGAAACAGGCAATGTGTGGGCAGTACCGGTCATCGACCTCAACTCTCTTTCTGGTCTTTTCCCTCTTTACGATGCTGGTGCCCAGATGTTTAACAAACTGGATACCGACCGTCTTCATCCAAACGATGCCGGTCATGCCCGCATGGCAAAGACCATTATGCAGCAGCTCTCTGCATTGCCTTGCGTATTCTAGAAATCCGCATCATTTTCTACCCACGTACATGAGCATCCACACCCATGCACACGGGTATCCGTGACCACGTACACGGGTACGCATGACCGAGACGATGGGTACGAGTGACAGAGACGATGGGTAAAGATACCCGAGGTAGTTGGGCAAATTTGCCCAACGCCTCGGGTACAGGCGGGCATCGCCTTAGCGTAACTTTTCCTTCTATCAATAGACACTTTTTTACTTTATAAACTAGAAAAGTAGACACTATCTATTTTATAGAACAGAAATAGTAGACACTCTGCCTTTACTTAGCAATAAGGCTTAAAAAGTTCACTTTTTCTATAAAAAGTTTGGAAGAACCGATAAAAAAGATTATATTTGCAACATAAATCAAACTGTATCGCTTATGCTTAGCAAGAATGTACAAGAAATGATACCCAAGATACAGCAGTATCTTGCTAGCCAGCCCATAGAAAAGGCGTGGCTGTTTGGTTCATGCTCTCGTGGAGAAGAAACTCCGAAGAGCGATGTTGACTTGTTGGTAAGATACCAAGACAGTGACTCCATGTCTCTGTTCGATATCTCTGGAATCATGGTAAATCTCAAAAAGATTATCAAGCGCCCTGTAGATTTAATAGAAGAGGACTGTCTTCTTCCTTTTGCATCAAAATCAGCAAACCGAGATAAAATATTGATTTATGAGAGAAAAAGTATATTTTAAGGCATGTTTTGGTGCATGGATACTATACTATTAAGCCAAAACAGCTTTGGAATATCATAGAGAAGGATATACCTGTTTTGATGCCGCAAATCAAGCAACTTCTTGATTCTGAGAAGTTTACAGAAGAATAAGCAAGAATAAGGCATGGCATTAGGTGGCAATAGGTGACAATAAGAATACGTCTTATTGCCACCCATTTCTTTCTGTGTATCAATTACTTACAATCTGCGTGGCAGATATGACAATAAAATAGAAAAACTTTTTCCTACATACGCGATGTAATATAGCCATCAATATCGCTAAATGTCGTATCCAAGAACGTGAGTTCTGTCATTTTCAAAACATCAATCTTACGATATTCCTTATACAGTTGGCGAGAAAAACGAAGTTCAAAGGCCAAACGCAAATCATCTGTTGCATCAGCCCCTTCATCCTGCTTTGCCTCTTTACCCGTAATGGTTCTCATTCTTACAATCTCATACACATCACGAATCCCCTTCCCCTTGATATACGGCACGAAATAATGAAGATCCTGCAATGCTATGGTTGACGGGAACTTGGCACCCGTATAATATAAGGTGGCAGATTGATTCAAGAAACTCTTTTCATACCCACGCCGATGACTCGGACGAACCACACCAACCAACACCCGATTATCCACTTCCATTACAGTTCCCTTCTGCGGAATCACATGTTGCACAGTATCCTTCGCCTTCGTTTCTATCAGTTCCCGGATAAAACCTTCAAGCAACTTTCTGTTTTCGTTATCGTTCGGACGAAGCGGAAAAGCACCTATGTTCACCTCCGTGATAGTCTGATAGAACTTTGAAACCTCCACCTTCGCCGGTTCACCATCACCAGGAAAAAGAATGTATCCACCTATCACCTCCTTCTTTAATGGAGCCTCAACATAATCACGATAATAAATGGCATCACGATAACGATGCATCTGATTGATGGCATCATCCGGCGGCACATCTACTCCACTCGCATTCTTGCTGGCTATCCGATATTTCGCATCGAAGAGATAAGTCATCTTCATATCTTTCTGCAGATCATTCTTGGTAAGTTGCAAGACAATATCCGGTTTCTGAGGAACCGTTGGCACTATCAGATTCTGCATTCCAATACTATCATTGGTCTGCTCCGTACTTTTCGGATTATATACCAATTCGGCAAGTTCTACCCCATCTTTCTTAAAGAGAATACGAGAATGTTCTCCCTTGCCCAACTCCCAGGTAAACAGTCCATTCAACTCCATTCGGTTGCGATGTTCCACATCATCCGTATCCAGATTCAACTCCTTCTTTACTATGTGGCTCACCTCTATGAAACACCATATTTCATAAAGCGTTGCGATGTCCTTGGATTGCAACCGATAGATGCCTTCATTTAGAGAGTAAGCCTTACGGAGCAAATTCCAAGTCCGATAAACCTGACTATATCCCGTAGCTTTCTGAAGAACCATACTTTCCTGGTTCAACCCCTTGAAACGCCCAACGGTTCGGAAGAAAGAATTTTTCCTTAACCGATTCAGGGAAACATAAGTTGCCTGAAGTTCTTGCTTAGTAGCATCAGAAACCTCCTTAACCTGCTCTATACGAGTTTTTAAGAGTTCATACTTACTAGTAATCTGAGATAAAGCAAATTTCAGAAATCGATTTTCCTGGGTATCATTCGACTCTATTTTTTCGGTGATACGATAAAGATGAGCGGGTTCTTTGCGATGCTCAGCTATTTCATTTTCAAGAGACATAGGAACTCGGCGCACCTTATCTGCCCGCAGATAAGTTTCCCTGCCATGCAAGCGATGACGTGGTCGGTCGATAATGTGCCGACAAGCCTGCAAGAACTTCTTTTGTTCACCTGCAAAGATACTCCACCATATAATCTCTGGTGTTTCTCCCTGTTTATCAGGAGCAAAGCTATGATAGGTCCGTTTTAGAAAATCAAGCGAGAGCATCCGATACTCTTGCTCAATATCCTCTACAATTTTCTTCCAATGAGAATGATAATCCAGTTTGGTACTCAACACCTCGAAGGAGAATGAAAACATTCTTTTGATGAGCTCAGAAGATACACCATCTGATTTCTTACTCTTAACAATATAATCAAAACAGATTTCAGAACGTCCTATCTCATTGCCGAAATTCAGAAAGCCAGCCAACATACCATGACGGAAACTGAACCTATCGTTTTCATTCTGCAAGATGGAACCAAAATGTGCATCTACAATCTTGGCATCATTCTTTTCCTCAAACTCCACCCATATCGGATAGTCTGCATTATCAAAGAATATAGCAGGAGCAGAAGAATCTTTTAATATCACCTTAGAAGTAGATTGGTCATTCAAATACCGCTCCACCAGTTCAACACCATCCGACCAGGAATATGTGGAGGAAAGTTTGTCTTCCCCCACATTCCTCTTCGCTTTATCCCAAATAGCATCAAACTTGGTGCATTCTATGGTCATCACAAAGTCGTGATGCTTGATTCTTAAAAGTTCCATTACCGTTAACTCCAAAAACTAGTATAACCAGAACTAAGTTTCTTTTCCATTTCATCCAATTTAGCCAGAGAAACAGAACTATCACTCATGTTTTCCGGCAACATCTTCGAAACAACTTCCTTTAAAGAAGCGAGCAACTCCGCCTTTACCTTCTCCTCATCGCCTTCTATTCTAGATAGGATTTTCATAGAAGTAATTTCATCCAAAGCACGAGCCACGACTTCATTTTGCGTCATTTCCAAACCTTGGCTATTTTTACGATAAGGCAAATTATTGACCACATAGAGCAGGAACTCGTTACGGGTTCGATAAGCTATCTTAAAAGGTGTACCTTCCAATACTGCATTGATTTCCTGCAAGTACAGTATCGCCTGGTTGCATACCTCCTGATTTCCCAGATACACGTCAACACCCTCCACCTTATCTCCTACCAAGTCTTCAAAGTTGAGTTTTCCTATCTGTTCGTGTCGGGAAGTTAATCCACCATATAAATCCACCTCATTCATTTCGATGGTCATGGCTCTGTCGAGTACTTTTCGGGAGAAGGAAAAGGTTGTTTCGTCCATATTGACGGTTCCCACGATAATGAGGTTCTGGGGGATTGTAATACCTTCATCTATGAACTGCTGTTTTAAAACATCCTTTTGACTATCAGAACAATCTACCAAAAGTTCATCTATCAGTTTTTTATACCAAGCCTTAGGAACGAATTCAGCATGTTCACCATTCCTTTCTTTTTCAAATTCAGGCTTGAGAATTGGGTCTGTCACAACCTTACCTGTTTCATTGCGCTTTCGAGATTCCACAACACTCAGATATTCTGCAAAATACTGCTCAACAGGAGCCAGGTTCATTTCATCTAAGCATAAGAAATATGGGGTACTTTCATTCTCCCATGCTCGCACTACAAACTTCAAAAAGTCACCAGCAATAAACGTTGGTTCATCTCCAAGTCTGCTTACATACCCAATAAGTTCAGAAGAGTCGTGCCAATTAGGCTTCACCTGTATCATCTCAAAGTTCTTTGGCTTATGATCCTTATATTCAGGCGAATCTACGCCCCAACAAGCACGAGCCAATTCACGAACGATTCTACTTTTTCCTGTACCAGAGATACCAGCCAAGAGAAGGAAAGGCTTCGACTTAATGGCCGTGATATAAGGACGATAAGTTTGGTTGATTTCACTTTGATTGACCGGTGGCTTTTGACTATTCTCCTGATTATCAACTTGTCCTGGCAATTTTCTTACTACCAAATCCAAAGATGTAGAAACCATAGGAGCCTTCCGTTTCAAGTTTTCCAAATTATCAGCACAATAAACACCTTTACCTTTCACAATATCAGGCAGCATATTCTCGCCAATATAAGAATTCAACACCCGCAAAGGTCCAACAATCTCACCACTTTTAAACAAAGCACTATCTCCATTTTCTAAAACCTTGCAAATATTCTCCAGGTTAAAAACAACTTCTGAGCCGTCAGTCTTCTTTAGCTTATAGCAGCAATCTATAATAAACGTAGAAAGAATTGATTTCAATCCATCTTCGAACTTATCACCACACTCATCACCATTCAACCAATTATTCAGCAATAAGTCAGTATATTCAGCCTGCATTGACAAATAAGCATCAAGGACTAACATTTTGTCAGAAAAAGCAAGCATCTTATTATAACGATTCTCACCTTTTCGCTCCTGTTTTCCATTTTCTACAAAATCTATCTTACCCAAATGCAAAAACAATTCCAATCCCACTTGTAATGACTCACACTGAGACTTAAATAATGGAGATTGGTTTATTCTATCTTGCAAATTAGGCAATTGTGGAAACAGCTCATTAATGCGCACCAGCAATTTCTTACTCAAACAAATTGCAATATTATCCCCAACATTCACTTCTTCAGAAAAAAGAACATTAGAAGGATTTGCACATGACTTATAAATGATATACAAAGAAGCCAAAAGTTGCTTGAAAGAATTCAAGGAAGATTTGATTCCCAATCTGAGATTAGGATTTTCTCTATAAATCAATGATGAAGGAAAAACATCTGCCATAATTGTTCTATTTTTCGTTGTTTATAATAACTTCAGCTATAGCCTTTGCCAATAAAGGAGGCACAGCATTTCCTACTTGCTTCATTTGACAGGTTCTATTACCATAGAATCGGAAAGTATCAGGAAAAGATTGTATTCTCGCTGCTTCTCTAATAGTAAGACACCTATCTAATACAGGATGAGTAAACCTGCCAGAGGATGGCGTATCAAACCTCGTGGTTATTGTTGGAGCAATCCCATCTTCCAATAATCTGCACCAAGTACCACTATAAATAGACTTAGTCAGCAATTCCTTTGGCAAGACTTCCTTTCCTTTTCCTTTAGGAATCATTTTCAATCTGTCTAAAGCAGACTTCGAATGTTTGGTTGCCACATGATTATAAAGGACTTGCGCACCTGCACGAAGTTTCTTTTGATAAGAAGACATTGCAGGTTTATCATAATCACGCTCATCAACACCTTCTCCCGATGCAATGAAAGGTAAATCGTAAATGGCATCCTTTACCGTAGTCAGAATATCAAGAGGTTCAGGTAATTTTACCTCTAGCTTATTCAACTCTCCCAAGAAGATTGCTCGCCTTCTATCTTGTGGAACCCCATAATCTTTTGCACACAGTACACCACAAGTTACAACATAACCAAGTTCCTCAAAAGACTTTATTATTTGGTCTTTAAAATATCCATTTGATGTTGTAATAATATTAGGAACATTCTCTAATACAAAGTACTTCGGTTTGAACTCAGCCACAAATTTCACGAATTGTTTAAATAAGAAATTTCGTGGATCATCTAAACTTAACCGCTTACCCTTTTGAGAAAAGCCCTGACATGGTGGACCACCAATAATCACATCTATATGAGGATGCTTTTGATGTAACAAAACAACATCAACATTACATATATCATCTGCTATCACATCCGTATCGGTATGATTTTTCTTATAAGAAGCAGCTATATCTTTATCATACTCAATAGCAAAAGCAACATCAAACCCTGCCATTCTAAAACCTTCTGACATACCACCAACGCCAGCAAACAGATCACCTATTATCATAAGACTTCCTTTATTCGTTTTAAAGATAAATTAAAGTATTCTTCATTCAACTCTATTCCAATAAAATTCCTATCAAGTTTGGCAGACGCAACACCTGTTGTACCACTACCCATAAAAGGATCAAGAACAACGTCACCTCTATTAGAAAGTATATTCACGAAATGTTCTATTAACGCCAATGGTTTTTGAGTAGGATGCTTACCCATTTTTCTTTCTTTCGTACTTATCGTACTTGTTTCTACGAAATCATGAATAGCTTTACCTTCGTTATTGAATGTACCTGTTGTTGCATCATTGACCATATAAACCCAAGGTTCAGTTGAATTTATAAACTGCAAGTTCATATTTCTTGGCAAAGGATTCGTCTTATGCCAAACACCTACTGTTTTATAATAAAAGCCATGTTTCTGAGCTAAGTTTATGATTGTCTCGACTTTAATGATAGACATAAAAACAATCAACGAGCCACGCTTTTTCAAGACACGATTGCATTCATGAAAAAGCATGTCCATTTGCTGAGTCCATTCCACAAAGTCTAGGTCATCCCAACCAGATGCAGCAAAATGACCATCTCGAAGCTTATTCATATTTGTACCACGCTTTTTCATGAATAAGCCCAAATTATAGGGTGGATCCGTTATTATTAAATCCACAGAATCTGTTGGCAACTGACGTAAACACTCGATAGCATCACCTTGCTTCAAAAGTATCCTACCATCAATTCCCAAGAAACCTTTTATCTCTTGTAAATCTTCCATTCTGCACTGAATAAAAAATCCAATACTAGCCATACTTACAACATTCAGTTGCAAGTACACATATAGGGATAGTGACAGAGAATGGAAAAGTCAAACACAGACAATAGAACCATACGCTGCCGCTATAGAAAACTATGAGCGTTGAACTTTATTCTGGAAGTACGAGCCACAAGCAAAAAATACCTGAGAGCATGATACAAAAGAAGCGTGAGCTTCACTTATCATACTCTCAGGCATTTGGCGTGGCCCGTAAAACCGATAAGTTCCGCCCACGCTATAGCGCAGGCGTTCACTTAATCTCGGTTTTACATCTTTTAATCGCCAAATTTCGAGAGTATTCCGAATATCGTAAACGCTTTGTATATTAATATGTTATATGT
>JAJXBQ010000266.1:0-3937 GCA_021640525.1 Segatella copri | reverse complement strand
CTTATATTCTTTTTCCTGGCCGAAAATTAGTAATTTCCTAGAGCAAAACTTAAAAAGGAGAAGGGTAAATGGCAACAGAACAATATTATCAGCAAGGTAACGCCTGGCGCAAGCAGGGTGACTTTAAGCGTGCCCTCGACTGCTATATGGAGGCCATTGCCCTCGATCCGGAGAGCCCTGCCGTAGCAGCCAAGGAGATGCTGGATGATATCATGAGCTTTTATTGCAAAGACTACTACAATCCATAACAACCGACATGTGGACAGCAGGAGCTTTGTTTACTCCAATGGTAAAGATAATTAGTAAGAAATTAGAATATGAGTAAGATTAAAGGGGCTATTGTAGTCGACACCGGGCGTTGCAAGGGATGCTCGCTCTGTGTGGAGGCTTGTCCTCAGCATGTCATCGCATTGGCAGAGAAAAAAGTCAATGTGCATGGTTACCGTTATGTAGAGGCAGCTGTACCTGATGCGTGTGTTGGTTGCACTTCGTGCGCCATCGTGTGTCCGGACGGCTGTATCACTGTTTATCGTAAGAAGGAGGACTAAATAATGGCAAATCAGGAAGTTACATTAATGAAAGGCAATGAGGCGATAGCCCATGCCTGTATCAGATGTGGTGCGGATGGCTTCTTCGGCTATCCTATCACACCTCAAAGTGAGATTATAGAGACGCTGGCTCTGCTCAAGCCATGGGAAACATCAGGTATGGTGGTTCTGCAGGCTGAGAGTGAGGTGGCGGCTATCAACATGGTTTATGGTGGCGCCGGTGCCGGTAAGCGTGTCATTACCACTTCTTCAAGTCCGGGTGTGGCTTTGATGCAAGAGGGTATCTCTTACATGGCAGGTGCTGAGATTCCGGGCGTTATCGTCAATGTGCAGCGTGGCGGTCCGGGTCTGGGTACCATCCAGCCATCCCAAAGTGATTATTTCCAGGCTACCCGCGGTGGTGGTAATGGCGACTATAATGTGATTGTGCTGGCTCCTGCTTCTGTTCAGGAAATGGCTGATTTCGTTGATCTCGCCTTTACGCTTGCCTTTAAGTATCGCAATCCTGCGATGATTCTGAGCGATGGTGTCATTGGTCAGATGATGGAGAAGGTGGTTCTGCCTCCTGTCAAGCCTCGACGTACCGAGGAGGAGATTGCCAGGGAGTGTCCTTGGGCTACCATCGGCCGTCCGAAGAATCGTCCAGTCAACATCATGACCTCTCTGGAACTCAAGCCTGAGGTGATGGAGGAGCGCAATATTGCTCTTCAGGAGAAATACAGAAAAATCCGTGAAACCGAGGTTCGTTATGAAACCGAGCAGATGGATGATGCCGACTATGTTATCGTAGCCTTCGGTAGTGCGGCACGTATTGCCGAGAAGAGCATCGAGAGTGCGCGTGAGCAGGGCATCAAGGTAGGATTGTTCCGTCCTATCACCCTCTGGCCTTTCCCTGAAAAGGAGATTCATGAACTCGCCAAGACCAAGAAGGGCATTCTGGTTGTAGAAATCAATGCCGGTCAGATGGTTCAGGATGTGCGACTGGCTGTGAATGGTCAGACTCCTGTGGAGCACTTTGGTCGTCTGGGCGGTATCGTACCGGAGCCGGAGGAAATCGTTGAAGCATTAAAGAAATTAATAAAATGAATGATATAATTTCACCAGAGAATCTGGTATATAAGAAGCCTACGCTGATGAACGATACCCCGATGCACTATTGCCCGGGGTGTTCGCATGGCGTAGTTCATAAGCTCGTTGCCGAGGTTATCGAGGAGATGGGCATGGAGGATAAGACGGTAGGCGTATGTCCGGTGGGCTGCGCTGTCTTTGCTTATCGCTATTTGGATATAGACTGGCAGGAGGCTGCTCATGGTCGTGCACCTGCTGTAGCTACGGGTATCAAGCGCTTGTGGCCTGATCGTCTTGTCTTCACTTATCAGGGCGATGGCGATTTGGCGTGCATCGGTACCTGCGAAACTATCCACGCCCTGAACCGTGGTGAGCATATCGCCATCATCTTCATCAATAATGCCATCTATGGTATGACCGGCGGACAGATGGCGCCAACCACCCTGTTGGGTCAGAAGACTGCTACCTGTCCTTATGGTAGAGATGCTGATCTTCATGGTTATCCACTCAATATTACCGAGTTGGCAAGCCATCTGCAGGGTACTTGTTATGTAACCCGCCAGAGTGTGGAGACCGTGGCAAGCATCAAGAAGGCAAAGAAGGCTATCCGCAAGGCGTTCGAGGCAAGCATGCAGGGCAAGGGCTCCAGCCTGGTAGAGATTGTTTCTACCTGCAACAGCGGTTGGAAACTCTCACCTGTTGAGGCTAACAAGTGGATGGAAGAGAACATGTTTAAGCAGTATCCTAAGGGTGACCTGAAGGATACAACGAACATGTAATGTTGAATGTTGAATGTTGAATGTTGAATTTGGCATTTACAAAAGATTAGAACAATGAAGACAGAAATCATTATATCCGGTTTTGGCGGTCAGGGCGTTCTCTCTATGGGAAAGATTCTGGCTTATTCAGGACTGATGGAGGATAAGGAGGTAACCTGGATGCCTGCTTACGGACCAGAGCAGCGTGGCGGTACAGCCAATGTAACGGTCATTGTGAGCGACAGTCGCATCTCTTCGCCTATCCTGAGCCATTATGATGTAGCCATCGTGCTCAACCAGCCGTCGCTCGACAAGTTTGAGCCGAAGATTAAGCCAGGCGGCATCCTGATTTATGATGGCTATGGTGTGATGAATCCTCCACAGCGCAAGGACATCACCATTTATCGCATTGATGCGATGGACAAGGCTGCCGAGATGAAAAACTCCAAGGTGTTCAATATGATTGTTTTGGGCGGTCTGCTGAAGGTTTGTCCTGTTGTGAGCACCGATGGTTTGAACAAGGCGCTTTACAAGTCATTGCCAGAGCGCCATCATGGTTTGATTCCGCTGAACATGCAGGCAGTGGAAGAGGGAATGAAGATTATCGAAAAGGTAGATTAAATTCAATCATCAGTATAGATAAGGGAGCGGGCTGCGTTGCGATGCAGTTCGCTCCCTTGTTTTATTAGGCTGGGTTGAAAAGGAAAATAAAAGAATGATGCAAATAGCACGATGCAGATTACATGATCCAATTTGCATCATATCGTGTACTGCATTCAAAATCTGGTATTGATAGTTTTTTTCGTATCTTAAACTAAAGAAAGTTGTTCTTTTCCTTGGCATTTCCAATTCTTTTCCTTAATTTTGTGGCGTTAATTTAAAAGAAAGGAATAATATGGAAACGATTAATATTCAGTTTCAAGTACCTTCTACAGGTCAATATACGCTTGACGAATTTGTCGCTAAGCTCAAAGACTATGCTGAAAAATTAGCCAGTTCTATCTCCAAATCAGGAAACAGTTATCAGGAAACTTATATGAGCCAGGCAGAGCAGGAAGCCTATGTGGCAGAAAGTCTCAACCGTGCTCTTGATGAACTGGAAGCCCATAAGAAGAATGGGACTAAGCCGATGAATGCTCGTGATTTGTTGAGAAGACTTCGGGAAGAGGAGGCGTAGTATGAAGGTTAAGATTTATACGGAAAAAGAATTTGAGCGACAACTTAGAAAGCTTTCCAAGAAATATCGTTCAATGCTTGATGATTACGATGCTTTTCTTACAGGCTTAGAACAGGATCCTTTTCAAGGTACTAGTCTTGGCAAAGGTGTTAGAAAGGTAAGAATGGCAATAGCTAGTAAGGGTAAAGGTAAGAGTGGTGGTGCAAGGGTCATCACTTATAATCTTTACCAGGAAGGAGATTCCGTTATCATTGATTTGTTGACAATCTATGATAAAGGAGAAATCTCTAATATCTCTGATGAGTTTATCAGCTTTTTGCTTGATAAACGTGAAAATGGATAATACGCAGAAAAGGTATCTGTAAAAAAAAATATTAGATGTATAT
>JAJXBQ010000265.1:0-3969 GCA_021640525.1 Segatella copri | reverse complement strand
AGTTAAGGCCGTGGCTTCATGGTTGCCAAAGAATATTCTAGAAATGGTTTCTCTTGGTGCAGAGTATGGTGATACGGAGGTAGCCAACATTATGAAGGCAACAGGTGTAGAACGTGCTCGCATTGCTGACAAAGACATGTGTTCTTCTGACATGTGCCAGAAGGCAGCTGAAGCGTTAATGGAAAAGGATGGAATCAATAAGGATGAGATTGACGGACTTGTGTTCGTTAGCCAGACGTGCGATTGGATTCTGCCTTCAACGTCTATTGCACTTCAAGACCGTTTAGGTTTGTCAAAGGACACTGTTTGTATTGACATTCATTATGGTTGCTCTGGCTTTATTTATGGTTTATTTCAGGCTGCTTCTTGGATAACTACCGGTGCTTGCAAGAATGTACTCGTATTGGCTGGTGATACGACATCACGCATGATGAATCCTAATGATAAATCACTTCGTATGGTGTTCGGTGATTGCGGTACTGCGAGCCTTGTAACCGTAGGAAATACTTCTATGGGCTTCCATATTCAAAGTGATGGAAGTGGAGCTGATCGTTTGATAGTTCCTGCTGGAGGTTTCCGTTTGCCAGTTTCTGAGGAAACAAGCGTTCTAAAGTGGGATGAGGACAAGAATGGCCGTACTATGAATGACCTTTTCATGGATGGTATGGCCATTTTTAATTTTGCAATAACCGAGGTACATAAAAATGTGAACTCACTAATTGAGTACATGGATTGGGTAAAGGAAGATGTAGGATTCTATGCCCTTCATCAGGCAAATGAATTTATGGTAAACTATGTTCGTAAAAAACTAAAAGTTGCTGCTGAAGTGGCCCCTGCCAACTGCAAGGACTATGGCAATACTGGACCTGCTACCATACCATTTCTGCTGAGTGATGTTTGCAGTCAGAAACAATATGACCTCAAAAAGACCATTATGTGTGGTTTTGGTGTGGGGCTGTCTTGGGGTAGTGTCGCTGCTGACCTTTCTGAAACAAAATTCTATGAACCAATTAATAAATAAAACATTATGCAGACTAAAGTATTAGAAGTTATTAATGATATTCGTGCTTCTAAGAATATGGAAGCTGTTGTAACCCTCAACGAGGGTGATAAGCTCCGTGACGATCTAGGCCTTACTTCATTCGATCTCGCAGAACTTACCGTTCGCATCGAGGATGAGTTCGATATTGACATCTTCGAGGATGGTCTCGTTAATACTGTTGGTGAGATTTATGCAAAACTTAGCTAAATGCAATGGCAGTATTTCTTGTAGATAACGATAAGACTTATACATACGAGGACTTGTTCTGCTCGCTTAATCATGCGATAGAATATTGTCCTTTGCTCAAGACAAGGGATGTATACGTCTATTTCGTTAACCTAATCCGTGCTCTGACTGCAAATAGACCTCTGGTTCTATTGGATTCGGACTTGAATCCTTCGGAGATTGATGGTGTGGACGAGAATGAGGTGAACCAGACAAAAGTTATCGAGCAGAAATCATTTGCTTCGATGGACGATGTGGTGGCTTCGCTTCAGCAGTCTTCATCAGAGATCACCATCTTCACCTCAGGAACTACTGGTCAGCCTAAGAAGGTGGTGCATACCGTTGACACCTTGACTCGTAGCGTTCGTCTTGGCGATAAGTACAAGGGCCAGGTGTGGGCGTATGCCTACAACCCTACTCACATGGCAGGTCTACAGGTGTTCTTTCAAGCATTCGAGAACCAGAATACCCTCATCAACGTGTTCAACAAGCAGAGGGCTGATGTTTACGAGCTGATTGGCAAGTATCAGATTACTCATGTGTCAGCTACTCCTACATTCTATCGTTTGCTCCTCCCTTTCGAGCATGCATACGAGAGCGTGATTCGTGTCACTTTGGGTGGCGAGAAGTCTGAACAGCATCTGTATGACTCCATTATGAAGATCTTTCCAACGGCAAAGATTAATAACGTGTATGCCTCAACCGAGGCAGGATCGTTGTTCGCAGCCAAGGGCGATTGCTTCCAGATACCAGAGAAGATTCGCGATAAGTTTACAGTTGTTGATGACGAGCTGCTTATCCATAAGTCACTTCTTGGACGTTCCGACAGTTTCAAGTTCGAGGGTAATTACTATCACTCTGGTGATCTCATCGAGTGGGTAGACAAGGAGCAAGGACTGTTCCGCTTCAAGAGTCGCAAGAACGAGCTCATCAATGTGGGAGGCTACAAGGTCAATCCAGGAGAAGTGGAGAATGTCCTTCGAGCAATCGATGGCGTGAAGCAAGTGCTTGTCTATGGTAGGGCAAATTCAGTCCTCGGTAGCGTGCTTTGTGCTGACATCCAGTTGGAAGATAGTTCTGAACTCACCAATGTTGATATTAAGAAGGCGCTTACCTCACAGCTGCAGGATTTCAAGATTCCACGCAGAATTAAGTTTGTAGAACAATTCGAATTAACAAGAACCGGTAAACTCAAACGATCATGAGTAAAAATATTATTGTTACAGGTTGCTCTCGTGGCGTAGGTCTCGAAATTTGTCGTGTCCTACTCGAACAAGGCAACAACGTATATGGTATT
This sequence comes from Segatella copri, assembly GCA_021640525.1. GTDB lineage: Bacteria > Bacteroidota > Bacteroidia > Bacteroidales > Bacteroidaceae > Prevotella > Prevotella copri_S. The sequence continues at coordinate 1,405 of JAJXBQ010000265.1, read as the reverse complement.
GCTCGTAGCTATACCGATGAATTCAAGGCTCTGGAAGCAGAGTGCCCTGATCACGTCTTCTTCAAGAGTGTTGACCTTGCTGATTGTGAAAACGTACGCCATAATGTCTTCAAAGACTTTTGTAGCAACAAGGTACAGATTGACGGTTATGTAAATAATGCAGCTGTTGCATACGATGACATTGTGACCAACCTCAATTTGGAGCGACTTCAGGCTATGTACAACGTGAATGTCTTCACTCCAATGATGATGACCAAGAATGTTATTCGCAACATGATTCTTCACAAGGTGAAGGGATCTATTGTACATATCTCTTCTATCTCTGTTCACACAGGCTACAAGGGATTGGCAATGTATGCCTCTTCTAAGGGTGCACTCGAAGCATTCTCAAAGGATACTGCTCGCGAGTGGGGATCCCTCGGCATCCGCTCAAATGTCGTAGTTCCTGGCTTCATGGCAACCGCTATGAGCTCTACTCTTACAGAGGAACAAAGAGGCAAGATTTATGCCCGTACGTCACTCAAGGCAGCTACTAGTATCCGTTCAGTTGCAGAAACTGTTGCTTTCCTTGTAAGCGAGAAGGCAGAGAGTATCACTGGTCAGAATATTCACGTTGATAACGGTACGATATAAGTGATACAAGTTGACAAAATAGTCAATAGTGTATTCAACTCCAATACTTACATTCATTGAGTACATTCATAGTTAGGAGTAAGTGGACGCTTGATAATGAAGCTATAGTCACAATGACAGGTTCTCTTCCAACTGTTGTATATTAGAACTGGATAGCGTTTACTTTGTACAATGATGACCTTAATATTAACCGAAAAGCATCTCTTTTTTTTGAATAATCAAACGTATATATGAAACGGCTATTTGATGTTTTTGCCAGTGGCTGCGGTTTACTGGTATTAAGTCCCATATTCCTCATTATGGCAATCTGGATTAAGTTGGATTCCGAGGGATCTGTGTTCTATCGTCAGGTTCGTGTAGGACGAAATAATAATGATTTCCGTATTTTTAAGTTTCGTTCGATGCGTGTAGGTTCAGATAAGGGCTCTTTGGTAACTATTGGAGGTCGAGACCCTCGAATTACTCGTTCTGGATATTTTATACGAAAATATAAGTTGGACGAGTTCCCTCAATTGATTAATGTGTTTCTTGGTGAGATGAGTCTTGTCGGTCCTCGTCCAGAGGTTCGTCACTATGTAAACTACTGGACAGAGGAACAGATGCATGTTTTGGATGTTCGTCCTGGTATCACCGACCCTGCCTCAATTAAATTCCGCAATGAGAATGAGTTGATGGAAAAAGCAAAAGATCCTGAGGACTATTATATCAACGTGATTATGCAGGAGAAGATAAAGCTGTATTTGGAATATGTGCAGAATGCGTCATTCTGGTA
>JAJXBQ010000264.1:0-3984 GCA_021640525.1 Segatella copri | reverse complement strand
ATATATACTGGTTAAAGTTTTACTTAAACGTTTTATTTTAACTAACTCTAGAATCATCTCTATCATGCCCCGGAAAGACATCAGGCTGATGCCTGAGACTTCCTTTAATCGGGGCAGATGATAGTGACAGATGAGATGATTACATAACGATTGCCAGGATGGCGATGATGACAGCGAAGAACGCAACACCCTCAACCAACGCAGCTGCGATAATCATAGAAGAACGGAGGTCGCCCATCTTCTCTGGCTGACGAGCCATAGCGTCCATAGCCTGGCCACCAATGCGACCGATACCAATACCTGCGCCAATAGCGGCCAAACCTGCACCTACTGCGGCACCCAACTTTGCAATCTCTGCTGCTAATAAAAGTGATAACATAATCTTAATAATTTAAGTTGTTTATATTTTCTTTGTTTATTATCTGAATGAAATTAGATCCGTAATCTATACTACTTCACTACCTCTGGCTCAGCCTCATGAGACTTTACATGAGCCAGCGAGATGAATACTGCACTCAGCATGGTGAATACCAATGCCTGAATGTAGCTTACCAATACTTCGAGGAGCATCATAAAGGCGCTCATCGCAACACTTACTATTGTCATACCCGTACCTGCCACATAGTTGGCGATAGCATTCTCACTGATGTTGAACATAATGAAAATGATAGCCGCAAACGAAAGTGCGATGGCGTGACCCGCCATCATGTTGGCGAAGAGTCGGATAATCAGAGCCAGCGGTTTCGTAAAGATTCCGAAGAGCTCGATGAATGGCATCAGTGGCACAGGGACCTTCAACCAGGTTGGTACCTCAGGCCAGAAGATATCCTTCCAGTATTCCTTGGTACCGGTGAAGTTGGTGATCAGGAATGTCGTTACACCGAAGAATACGGTGCAGGCGATATTACCCGTCAGGTTACCACCACCTGGAGGGAATGGTACGATACCCATGATGTTCGCCACGAAGATAAAGAAGAAGCAAGTAAGCAACCATGGTGCGTACTTTGGCGCCTCCTTACCCAGGGTGGCCTCAATTACATCGGTATATACCGACATGATGAACATGTGCATCAGTCCCACAAATCCCTTTGGTGCAGGGTCATCCACCTTGTGCTTCCTGCACCAGCGGGCTGGTATCAGGACACAGAGCAACAGGATGATAGCATCGATGAAGAGCACGCAAACGGTCTTCGTGATGGAGATGTCAAGCGGACGAACCTCCTGGCCTCCCACCTTCTCTACTATCTTGTTGGGATTCGCCTGCGCATCAGCGTTCTTGATCACCAGGTTGAAAGGTCCTGGACGGTCTCCATTGGCATCCTTCTCTTCCGAGAATTCGCTGCTGCAGAACACGTGCCAGCCCGAAGTGGTGTTAACGATGATTGGCAGATGAATCACTACGGGATGATCTCCCACCTTGGTGATATGCCATTCATAAGAATCCTTGATATGACCCCACAATATCTCTTTCACGTCGATGTTCTCCTTAGCCGATACCTGCAGAGGTGCCAGCGTGAAGAGCAGCATCGCCATCAAGAGGAATTGCTTGAGATGTTTCATATTCTTTAATTCTTACTTTTGTTTATTAATTATTTGTTTCAGAACCGCTTATGAAAGACGGTTCTTTTTCTCTACCCGAGCGAAGTAGATGCAGTCGAACACGAGAAGTACGACATAGAAAAGGGCAAAGATGGCGGTAAAGCCCAGAATATTCTGCTTGTCGCATACCAGCACATAGATGAGGAACACCAGCGTACCAGCCATCAGCTTCAAGACCAGTGCCGCCAGATAAAACTTGGCGAGATTGGCTGGCGATGACTTTGCAACAGCCTTCCATGCTTCACCATAAGCAGTACTTGCAACGAGTGAGAATATCGCACTCACTACCAGCGGGTTAACAACCTGGGCTATCATATCATCGCATTGAGCAGACAATCTGCAGGCAAAGAGCACGGCAAGAGCCACTGCTGCTGTAAGCCACAAAGAAATCTGCTTATACCTGATACTCGCCTGTCTGATAGTCTGCAAGCGCAACTTTTCGTCTTTTTCCATTATCTAATAATTAATCACTAAAAATTAATCACTTATCTAAACTTCTACGCAAAGGCTTACTTCGTTTTTCTTACATTCCACGAATCCGCCCTTGATATTCATTACCTGCTTGCCTTCCTTGGTAGTGTATTCCACCCTGCCCACTTCGAGCGAAGAGATGATAGGCGCGTGATCTTTGAGAATCTCGAACGAGCCGAGGGTTCCCGGAACCAGTACGCTCTCTACCTCACCCTGGAAGACTACTTTCTCAGGAGATACTATCTTTAGCTGTAACATAATCTTTAACTTTGAATTTTGAACTTTGAACTTTGAACTTTATGATTACCCAATATTGCTATTGAATTCTTCGTTCTTCGTTCTTCACTCTTCACTAAAGACTACGCCTGTGCTGCTGCGAGCAACTGCTTAGCCTTCTCCTTGGCATCCTCGATAGTACCTACGTTGAGGAATGCCTGCTCTGGCAGGTCATCTACCTCACCGTCGAGGATGGCGTTGAAGCCCCTGATAGTCTCTTCGATAGGAACCATCACACCCTTCAAACCGGTAAACTGCTCTGCTACGGTGAATGGCTGGCTCAGGAAACGCTGTACACGGCGTGCACGGTTCACGGTCAACTTATCCTCATCAGAGAGCTCATCCATACCGAGGATGGCGATGATATCCTGCAACTCGTTATAACGCTGCAACAACTGCTTTACTCGCTGTGCACAATCGTAGTGTGCCTTGCCCACAATCAGCGGGTCGAGGATACGAGAGGTAGAACCCAGCGGGTCTACGGCAGGATAGATACCGAGAGATGCAATCTTACGGGAAAGCTCAGTGGTAGCATCCAGGTGAGTAAAGGTGGTAGCTGGAGCAGGGTCGGTCAAGTCATCGGCAGGCACATAAACGGCCTGTACAGAGGTGATGGAACCATTCTTGGTAGAAGTGATTCGCTCCTGCATGGCACCCATCTCAGAAGCCAGCGTTGGCTGATAACCTACGGCTGATGGCATACGACCCAACAGCGCAGATACCTCAGAACCAGCCTGGGTGAAACGGAAGATGTTATCGATGAAGAACATGATATCTGCTGCCTCACCATTCTTACCTCCGTGATCACGGAACTCCTCAGCTACGGTCAAACCAGAGAGAGCAACAGAAGCACGTGCCCCAGGTGGCTCATTCATCTGACCATATACCAGGGTAGCCTGACTCTTGGCAAGTTCCTCAGGATCGACAAGTGAGAGATCCCACTTACCTTCTTCCATCGCTTTACGGAACTTCTCGCCATACTTGATAACACCAGACTCGAGCATGTCTCGAATCAAGTCGTTACCCTCACGGGTACGCTCACCTACTCCGGCAAATACAGAGTAACCGTTGTGTCCCTTGGCAATGTTGTTGATCAACTCCATGATAAGCACCGTCTTACCTACACCGGCACCACCGAAAAGACCAATCTTACCACCCTTCATGTAAGGCTCGAGCAGGTCGATCACCTTAATACCGGTAGCAAGCATCTCCTTGTGAGTAGAAAGTTCGTCAAACTTCGGAGCCTCACGGTGGATAGGATAAGCGCCCTTCATGTCCAATTCATTCATACCATCAATAGGCTGTCCGATGACATTCATCATACGACCCTTGATCTGCTCTCCGGCTGGCATCTGGATTGGGTTACCTGTAGGGATAACCTCCAAGCCGCGCTGCAAACCGTCAGTATTATCCATAGCGACACAGCGAACTGTATCCTCACCAATGTGCTGCTGCACCTCGATGACAAGCTCGCGTCCGTCTGGACGTTTTACCTTCAGAGCTTCATAAATTTTAGGAAGCACCTTCTCTGGATTCTCGCCCTTTGTATCGAAGTAAACGTCGATAACTGGACCGATAATCTGAGAGATACGTCCGTTAATTTGTGACATAAGCTTATTAGTTTAAAAATTATATATA